>CALWVC010000177.1 GCA_944384865.1 uncultured Clostridia bacterium | reverse complement strand
CGAATTTCTCGGCATCCGCAGGGATCGCACCGTTCAACGCAAAGCGGATGGTCTCCTGCTCCTGACCCGCCGGCGGCGTGTGCATCACACGCACATAGTTGCCGACGGGACCGTTTTCTGCAACCGAAGAATCGGCTGAAGAAATAATGGTTCCGACAACAAACATACCGGCCAGCAAACAAAGCGCCAGCACTATACTGACAATTTGCTTTACTTTCTTCATCATTTAATCTCTCCTTTTCTGATCGTTAAGATCATGGATTAATACTTTTTTAGTTTACCTTACCATATATAATTTTGTCAAGGGTTTGTTCTATGAAAAAATATAGTTGATATAGAAAATCCAGGAGTCTTTTTATTGAAATCTCACAATTTTTTTGCACAAATTTTTAATATAAAAAACGCGTCCCTCATCAACGGCGACAGAAGCATTCCTCCCCGGATTGAACAACCCCGGCAACTGCCTTTACTGCATCCTACCTGAACGCCAGCAAACTTCCAAACGCCGTCAAACCGCATGCTTCACATGAAAATTTTTACATGCAGATTTCCGGTTCCGGCCGGCCGCCACTATTCGGTAGTAACGCGGTCATTCTGCCTTTGACACGACAAAGCGCTTCCGGGCGTTTTACTTCACCCCGGAAGCGCTTTATCACACATGACCACAAACTTTATATAAACGTATCTGCAAGCACCAGCTTTAATCTTGCCAAATCTTTATTATTATACATGCCGTCATCGTTCACGTCCGCCTGCCAGTCAGACGGCTCAGCAATATCCGCCAATAACCGCTTTAAAGACGCATAATCTTTATTGTTTACAGCGTAATCGCCATTAACATCTCCCAAAATCAGACCTGATGGCTCACATGTTGCAAACGGCAGCGATACAATCAGATCACACGCAGATACATCTCCGTGAATTGTAATACGCATGACCGTATCCCATACATCCGGCACATCACGCATCGAAAACTGATATAATGTCGCCTGCTGTCTACCGGAGACAAAGGGCTGGTGATCGACCAATGTCACATCGCCAACATCCATACATACCTGCATATTTTCACCGCTTGCAACGCCCTGCACAGCCCATGCGCCATCATATGTATAACTGTCCAGCTGCGCATAATTCATAAACCGTCCCAAATCAATCTCAACAGCACAATCAGACAGACGCTCGCCCGTTATATGCAGTAATGTACTCGTTTGCTGCCCGGGTTCACAGGGAGCTGTATACATTGTTACCTGCACCCCATCGCTGTATACCGGCTCAGCGGTTGTAAGGCCCAAGGGAAACACTGGTTGCTCTCCCATTGGTTCAAGCGGCAGTATCAGATTGCCCTGCGCGTTTGCAGGAACCACTAAAAAACACATAACAGCTAGCAAAGCCAACAACACAGAAAGATATTTTTTCATATTGGTTCCCTCCCTAAAAAAATTTTATTTTGATCTTATTTTAAGCGTGATGTTTCTGGATGTCAATATATGTTTTCAATGAACAGTGCTATAATTTTTCATTCTTCAATAAAAAATCAAACTTCTGCCAAAATCTGCTTTAATCTGCTATAGTCCTTATTATTCATATATCCATCCGCATTAACATCTGCTAAATATATTTGTACATTAGAAAATTTCATACCCTCTGAATCTTCTAAATACCTCTTTAATCGTGATAAATCTTTATTATTAAGTCCCTCACTATAATCTAAATCACCTCGTGGACAATCTATCGTACGATATGTCTGAATTTTCTCATCATAGGAAAACTCTGAACCGCTGGTTCTGATAAATATAAATGATTATTGATCCACGTGTTTGAATCTGCCTCATAACCTGTCGCATATTCTGTAGACTCTGCATGAACGACGACCAATACAAACTGCAAAATAGCTATCGACAATATCCCACAAATAAACCGTAATAATTTTTTCACATAAATCACCGCTATATAGTAAGATAGCACAAATATCAATTTATTTCCAGTAAATATATGTAATAATTGTCAACTTTTATTCTCACAAACATTCCAAAAATCCCTGCAAACGGGAGGCAATTTTCAAATGGCCAGCATCGTTAGGATGCAGCCCGTCCGGCATAAACAGCTTACGCACCGACTCCAGATGTGCGCACAACCCGCTGGTGCCGTACAAATCCAGAACCGGGATCGCAAACCGCCGCCCGGCCGACTGGATCGCCCGGGCATACTCCTCCAGCCGGCAGCCGGTAAGCGCCGAGGGCTGTGTTTCTCCAATATTCTGCAGCGGCGTCATAAACACGATATCGGCCAACGGATATTTTTCGATCAAACCCTCCATCAGCAGATTCAACGCGCCGTAAAAGGTGTGGATATGCCGGTCATCCGATTTTCCCATGGGCGCGTCGCCATGCCCGAAATCGTTTGCGCCGCCAAATACAACGATCAGATCGGCGTCGTTCTCCATCTGCTGATACCGCTCCACAAACGACGGCCCGAAATCCGGACATTTTTTCCGATCAATCGAAGCGGCGATGGTCGTGCCGCCGATCCCGTAATTGCGGGCACAGGCCAGGCCGCACCGTTCCTTGAGCACATTCAAATAAATATGTTCCGGCGCCGACGTGCCGTGTCCCTGGGTGATACTGTCCCCCAGAAAATTCGCTTTTCTGCCCGTTAACTGCACCTTATTTCCACCTTTCGTAAAACCTGCATATTTTCATCAACGCACCCGTGACTATCAGAAAAAACTGATCTGATTCGATTTTGGTAAAAAGTCCAGCGTTCCGGCGTTTTCCAACGCCTCAATCACGGTTTTGGACACACCGGAGGCCTGCTGGATATCTTCAATCGAGATAAAACCGCCGGTCTGCGCCGTTTTCTCCAGCATCGCCGCCGCAGTCTCACCTACACCGTTGATTGACAGAAACGGCAGCCGGATTTTACCGTCTTCCACCGTATAAATACTGGCCTTGGATTTATAAAAATCCACCGGCAGCAATTCCACCCCACGGCACAGCAATTCATAAACGATCTGCATCGTCGTATAAGTACCGGCCTCTTTGGCGGTGGCAGCCTTGCCCTTTTGCGCAATCTCGCGCATCTTCTCCTGCACCGCGCCGATCCCCTGCATCGCCAATACGCCGTCCATGTCCTCACCTCGCACCGTAAAATATGCAGCATAATAAGCCGCGGGATGATACACCTTATACCATCCCAGACGCAGCGCCGCGATCATATACGCCGCCGCATGCGCCTTGGGGAACATATATTTGATCTTCATGCAGGATTCCAGATACCACTCCGGCACACCGTGTTCCCGCATAGCCGTCAAGTGTTCCTCGGTCAGCAGTTTG
>CALWVC010000176.1 GCA_944384865.1 uncultured Clostridia bacterium | reverse complement strand
CCGCGCTGAATATGAATATCGTAGCTGTTTTGCAGCTGAACTGTCAGTGTTTGCATAAAAACTCCTTTTTATAATTTAACCGATTTGTCGTTTGATGCGGTCACTGTCAGCCAGCATCTGCTCTAACTGTGCGCCGTCGGATTGTTTGATACAGTCGTTGAGCTTGGTCAGGTTTTGAATCAGCGTCTGAATATGGCCGGACAGACAGTCTCGATTTTCTAAAAACAGTTCCCGCCACATCGGCGCGTTGATGGTAGCGACGCGAGATACATCTTTATAGGAACCGGCAGAAAAACCGGCGTGCAGCCGGGCGTCCGGGTCTAACATATAGGCACAGGCCAATACATGGGGAAGCTGAGAGGTATAGGCGATAATGCGGTCATGCTCTTCCGGTGTAGAGACCGTTACTTTACCAAAACCGATGCTGATTGCAAGATCTGAAACGGTTTTCAGGACAAACGAATCCTGCTCGGTTGGCGTTAAAATCATGCTTGCGCCATCAAACAGATCGGCGCAGCTGGCCGCATAACCGTTTTGTTCTTTGCCGGCCATGGGATGCCCGCCCAGAAAATAAAAGCCATATCGCGCGGCAACAGGCGCCAGATGTTTGCAGATCTGACGTTTGACGCCGCAGGTGTCCATGACGATACTGTCCGGCGCGAATACGGCGGCGTGTGTTTTTACAAACCGGATGGTCGCTTCCGGGTAAATTGCCAGAATGGTCAGATCTGTATCGCCAAGATCTTCCGGCGCGCCTGCCTGATCGATCACGCCGTCTTTTAGGGCGGCGGATAAAACATCCGGGTCTTGCTCGATCCCGAGAATATGATGATCTGTATGCGCTTTGATCGCCTTGGCGAGAGAAGCGCCGATCAACCCTAATCCAACAATTGCGATTTTCATAAGCGCCTCTTACTTTCTTGCATAGCTAAATCCGCTGTCATGGGCGCGGATCAGGTTGGCCGCGATGGAATCAAACTGATCCGGCGTTAGTGATTGCGCGCCGTCGGACAGCGCTTTTGCCGGGCAGTTGTGCACTTCAATAATCAGACCGTCTGCACCGGCGCCGATGGCAGCCATCGACAGCGGCTCTACCAGCCATGGAATACCGGCGGCATGAGAGGGATCGACGATCACCGGAAGATGCGAAAGTCGTTTGAACATCGGCACGGCGGAAATATCCAGCGTGTTGCGCATCGAGGTTTCAAAGGTTCGGATGCCGCGCTCACATAAAATCACCTGTTCATTGCCTTCGGCCATGATATATTCGGCGCTCATCAGTGTTTCATCGATGGTGCTGGACAGGCCTCGTTTCAGTAAAATCGGTTTGTGTAACTTGCCCAGTTCTTTGAGCAGCTCAAAATTCTGCATATTGCGGGCGCCGACCTGAATGATATCGACATCTTCAAACAGGTCAATATGGCTGACACGCATGATTTCAGTAACGATGGGAAGACCGGTTTCTTTTTTCGCTTTGAGCAGTAATTTCAGGCCTTCTGCCCGCAGCCCCTGAAAAGAATAGGGAGAAGTACGGGGCTTGAACGCGCCGCCGCGCAGCATTTTCGCACCTGCGGCTTTGACACGCTGCGCTACTTCAATGATCTGTGCTTCGGACTCTACCGAGCAGGGGCCGGCAATCAGCGTCAGGCTGCCGTCGCCGATGGAAACGTCTCCAACATGGATCACGGTGTCGTCGGGATGGAACTTGCGGTTGGCTTTTTTATATGGCTCCTGCACCCGCTTGACGCTTTCAACGATGGGCTGGGCAGCAATGCTCTCGATGTCGACTTTATGTGTATCGCCCAGCAACCCCAGAACGGTAGAGTGTATACCCACCCATTTGTTAACCTGTACATTATAGGTTGACGTCAGCTTCTGTGTTAACTGATCGATCTGTTTTTGGTCGGCAGAGGGTTTAATAACAATAATCATAATATGATATCCTTTCTTTCATGAAAAAAGAGCCGCGGTATTGACCGGGCTCTCGTGTTTATACGTCAAACAGGATCAGACAGAGGCGGTCATTGTATATTAACAGCAAAAATAGCCCTTACCAAAAAAGAAAGAGCTGAAAAACCTGTTAAAATAACGACAGCTGTAAATCATGATCAAAAACATCCTCATATCTTTTCAAAAAGCTTTTTTTATCATACAACCAAACCGGTTATTTGTCAAGTTCTTTGATAATGCCTAAGATTTTTTCTGAAATATTTTCCGGTGAAGCGTCGTTGGCGTTTATACTGTAATCACAGGCAGCCTTATATAACGGCAGCCGGGCCGACAGCAACAGGGCAATCGCCTGCTCTTTGTCGCTGCGTTCCAGCAACGGGCGGCTGTGATCGTTTTGCAGCCGCGCCAGGACGGTATCTACCGATACATCCAGAAAGAAAAGAACGCCGGATTTTCGTAATACAGCTGCATTTTGCGCATCGAGGACAGTTCCGCCGCCGGTGGCGATCACACAGTTGTTTGTTTTGCAGACGGCGCTGACCGCATGGCGCTCATAACTGCGGAAGCCCGGCTCTCCAAACTTTTCAAAAATTTCCGAAACCCGCATGCCGGTGGTTTGCTCAATATATTGATCCAGATCAATACAATCCATGTTCAGTCGGGCGGCCAGCAGTTTTGCGACTGTAGTTTTTCCGCAGCCCATAAAACCGCATAATACGACGTTCATCCGTGAAAGCTCCTTTTCAGTTGGTCATTGGCTTGTTTAGTCAGATTCAGAAGGTCATGGTCTGTAAATTGTGCGCCGTACCAGAGTTGCTGCGCTTTTGCCGCCTGATATACAAGCATCGGCATGCCGCCTATAGCCTTTGCGCCGTTAGAGCGGGCCAGTTGAAGCAGGGCGGTATCCGCCGGATTGTAGACGGCGTCGAAGACCTGGGCGCTGGCGCAGATAATGTCCTTCGAGACCGGAAACAGGCCGATGTTATTTGGATACATACCGGCGGGCGAGGCGTTGCACAGCAGATCAAAGGTTCCGGTCAGATCGTCTCGACAGACTGCCTGACATGGGACGGAATAAGTATCGCGGATTTCCGCAGCCAGCGCCATGGTCCGCTGATCGTTTTGCCGGCGGCTGGAAAGTGTGATCGTACAGTTGTGCTGTGCGGCAATATGCGCCATCATTCGGGCCGTTCCGCCGCCGCTGCCACAAATCAGCACCCGGCCGGCGAGGGCGATATCTCCAAGCTGCAGCGCTTTTAAAAACCCGTCGCAATCGGTGTTATAACCATAAAGCACGCCGTGATCATTGCATACGGTGTTGACGGTGTGTAGCTGGGCGGCGTTTCCCATGAGCTGTCTTAACAGGGGAATAACCGAAACTTTATGGGG
>CALWVC010000175.1 GCA_944384865.1 uncultured Clostridia bacterium | reverse complement strand
CATGGTATTCTTTATAGGTCGGATCCAGCAATGAAATGCCATATGGCGTTTCCAGCCGGTCGCGCACCGCATTCAGCGCTTTTTCGGCCAGTCCCTCTTTCACGCCGATGCCCGCCATCACGCAGAAGCCCTGGGGCTCGATATAAATCTGTCCGTCTTTGCACTCTTTCGAGCCGATTTTATTACCAAACGCATCATAGGCCCGCAGGAACCATTCACCGTCCCACCCGTGCTGCAGCACCGCGTTATACATCTTTTCGCATTCGTCTTTCGCATAGGCCTGTTCGTCAGACCGGCCCAGCAAGCCCATGATCGCCTGATAATCTTCACTGACCGCCACAAACATCCCGGCGATAAACACCGACTCCGCCACGCCGCTTTCAAAGTTGGCGGTGGTCTGGAACGACTCGCCCGGCGTTTTGGAGAAACAGTTCAGGTTGAGACAATCGTTCCAGTCGGCGCGGCCGATCAGCGGCAGGCCGTGCGGGCCCAGATGCCCGGTGGTAAAGCGGAACGAACGGATCAGATGGTCATACAGCGGCTGTGCTTTCTCAGGGTCACAGTCATAGGCCACCGGCTCGTTTAAAATCGAGGTGTCGCCGGTCTCTTTAATATAAGCCGCCACGCCGAAAATCAGCCACAGCGGATCGTCATTGAAGCCGGAGCCGATATCGTTGTTGCCCTTTTTGGTCAACGGCTGATATTGATGATAGGCCGAACCGTCTTCCATCTGGGTGGCGGCGATATCCAGAATCCGCTGGCGGGCAAGCTGCGGCAGGATATGCACAAACCCCAGCAGGTCCTGTGTAGAATCCCGGAAGCCCATGCCGCGGCCGATGCCCGACTCAAAGTAAGAGGCCGACCGGGACATATGATAGGTCACGGTGCACTGATACTGGTTCCAGATATTCACCATCCGGTTGAGCTTTTCATCACAGGTGTTCGTCTGATAATTGGAAAGCTGGACAGCAAAATAATCCCGCAGCTTTTCAAAGGCGTCGTCAAACTGCTGATCGGTAGAAAAATCGGCCAGCAACGCCCGGGCACCGGTTTTGTTAATCACGCCGGGCGCCTCCCATTTATGCGCTTCGTCGTTTTCACAGTAGCCCAACACAAAAATCAGCGACTTTTGCTCGCCCGGCTCCAGATGCACCCGCAAACAGTGTGATGCAATGGGCGACCAGCCCTGGGCCACCGAGTTTTTCGGCGCGCCGGCTTTCGGTACGTCCGGTTCGCCGAACCCGTTATACAGCCCGATAAAGCTCTCGCGGTCGGTGTCAAACCCGTCAATGGGCGCGTTGACCCCAAACACCGCATAATGGTTGCGGCGTTCTCTGTATTCGGTTTTATGATAAATCGCGCTGCCCTCGATCTCCACCTCGCCGATGGACAGGTTGCGCTGAAAATTGGTCATATCGTCATAGGCGTTCCACAAACACCATTCCACAAAAGAGAATACCGTAAAATCCTTGGGCTGGTCGCCGGTGTTCTCCAGCGTCAGCCGGGTGACCTCAGCCGTATAACCCAACGGCACCAGCGCCGTTTGGGTGGCTTTCAGCCCGTTTTTGCTGCCGGTGATCCGGGTATAGCCCAGCCCATGGCGGCATTCGTAATGATCCAGCGGGGTTTTGACCGGCATCCAGCCAGGGGTCCACAGTATGCCGCCGTCGTTGATATAAAAATATTTGCCGCCCGCATCGGTGGGAACATTGTTATAGCGGTAACGGGTCAGCCGCAGCATCCGCGCGTCTTTATAAAAGCTGTAGCCGCCGCCGGTGTTGGACATCAGCGAAAAAAAGTCCTCCTCGCCCAGATAATTGATCCAGGGGTAGGGGGTGTCCGGCCGGGTAATCACATATTCCCGCGCCTGATCGTCGAAATAGCCGTATTTCATATGTACAAATCCTTTCCTGCCGGGGAGAACCGGCTGATCGCAGTCTCACGCGCCATATACCGCGCAAAACCGCCGTTTGCAACCATTTTAGCATATTTATCCGGTGTGTACAAGAGCTATTTTACGGTTTACAGCCGAATAATACCAGACGCAGCAGGCGGCGGGATATTTCCCGCCGCCTGTATCGCGTGATGGTATGTAAATATATTGGTTATTTCTCCGCGCTGTCAAAGCATCATTGCGCCGCTTCAATCACCTTTTGTGCCACCGGCTCCGGCGCCTGTTCATAGCGGTCAAATTCCAGCGTAAAGCTGCCCCGGCCCTGGGTCATCGAACGCAGCACAGTGGAGAAATCATACATCTCCGCCATCGGTACCTGCGCCGCCAGCGCCTGCATACCGTCGTCGCCCGGCTCCATCCCCAAGACCCGGCCCCGGCGTTTGTTGATATCGCCGATCACGTCGCCCATACAATCGTCGGGCACCTGGGCTTTGAGCATACCGATCGGCTCCAGCAACACCGGAGAAGCCTGCGCCATGCCCTCTTTATAGGCCAGCGACGCCGCGGTTTTAAAGGACATTTCCGATGAGTCTACCGGGTGATAAGAACCGTCTACCAGCGTGGCTTTCAGCCCCACCACAGGATACCCCGCCAGCACGCCTTTTTTCACGCTGTCCTGCAGGCCCTTTTCCACCGCCGGGAAAAAGTTTTTGGGAACCGCGCCGCCGAACACCTTTTCTTCAAACACCAGCGTATCGCTGTCGCAGGGCTCAAACTCGATCCACACGTCGCCGAACTGCCCGTGGCCGCCGGATTGCTTTTTATACCGACCCTGCACCTTAACCTTTTTGCGGATGGTCTCGCGGTAGGGCGTTTTCGGCACCGAAAGCGCCGCCTCAACGCCGTATTTGCTTTTCAGCTTCGACAACACGACGTCAAGCTGCTGCTCGCCCAAGCCCGACAGCGTCTGTTGATGGGTCTCGCGGTTATTCTCCAGCCGGATCGAGGGATCCTCTTCACAGATCCGGGCCATCGCCTGGGTGATTTTTTCTTCGTCGCCGGTCTTTTTCGGCGCGATGGCCATCGTAATCGACGGCTGCGGGAACTCGATGCCCACCAGCGTCAGCGGATTGCCCGCCCCGGTCAGCGTGTCGCCGGTTTTAACGTCCCCCAGTTTGGAAACCGCGCCGATATCACCAGCGGCAATATAATCGGCGTCTTCGGTTTTACCGCCTTTGACGGTCATAACCTTGCCGATGCGCTCGCTGTCGCCCGTCCGGGCGTTGAGCACCGCCGCGCCCGGCGCCAGTTTGCCCGAAATTACCTTAAAATAAGACATCTTTCCCACAAAGGGATCGGCGATGGTTTTAAACACCACCGCCGCCAGCGGCAAAAACTGCAAGGGCGACAGCAGCATTGCAAATAACGAGAGCTTCTCCCGCGCG
>CALWVC010000174.1 GCA_944384865.1 uncultured Clostridia bacterium | reverse complement strand
GCTGGAAGCGATGTGTGCGGCTGACGCGGGGAATGCAGATTATTATAAAGCAAATGCCGAACGCTATATCAGTCAGCTGGAAACGTTGGATCAGCAATTTCGTGAAATTGTACAACAAGGGAAACGCAATAAAATATTGTTTGCCAGCCGATTTGCACTGTTATATTTTACCACTGAATATAGGTTGCAGTATCAGGCGGCTTTTGATTCCTGCACCTCTGAATCAGAGGCCGGTACACAGGCGGTGGCTGGTTTGATCAGCACGGTTCAGGCAGAAGATATACCGGTTGTTTATTATGAAGAACTCAGTGAGCCGAAAATTGCTAAAACCGTTTGTGAAGAGACAGGATGCGGTATGCTGTTGTTTCATTCCTGCCATAATATTTCCAAAGAAGAGCAGCAGGCCGGCGCTACGTATTTATCACTGATGCAGCAAAATGCCGAACATCTGAAAGAGGGATTACAATGAAACTGATAGAACTCAAACAGGTCAGTATCAGTTATGATCATGGCAATCAAGCGGTAAAAAACGTCAGTTTTTCGGTAGAGTCAGGAGATTATCTGTGTATCGTCGGGGAAAACGGGTCTGGAAAGTCCACGTTGATAAAAGGATTGCTGGGATTGCAGCCGTTGCAGGCGGGAACGGTTCGTTTTATACCGCCCATGAGCCGTGATCAGATCGGTTATCTGCCACAGAAGGTACAGGTGCAGCGGGATTTTCCGGCCAGCGTGCGGGAGGTAGTGTTATCTGGTTGTTTACGCCGGGGACTGTTTTATTCCAGAGCAGATAAGCAGACAGCGGCGGAAAATATGCAGTTGCTGAATATTTTTCAGCTGCGAGATCAATCTTACCGGGAACTGTCCGGCGGACAGCAGCAGCGGGTGTTGCTGGCGCGGGCGCTGTGCGCTGCCGGGAAAATGTTGGTGTTGGACGAGCCGGTAACCGGTTTGGATCCGGTGGTGACACAGGAGCTGTATGCGCTTCTTAAAAAGCTCAATCGCAGCAGAGATCTGACGATCGTGATGGTTTCTCATGATATTGCGGCGGCGGTACAATATGCAAATAAAATTTTGCATATGGATCAAACGGTGCGTTTTTTTGGAACAACACGGGACTACCTGCAAAGCGATATCGGTAAAACATTTTTGGAGAGGGGCCGGCCGCAATGACGATCGTAAATATGTTTTCTTATGGGTTTATGCAGCGTGCGGCGATCGTTGGCTTTTTGGTGGCGTTGTGCGCAGCGTTGCTGGGTGTCAGCCTGGTGCTTAAACGGTATTCGATGATCGGCGACGGATTGTCGCATGTAGGATTTGGCGCAATGGCATTAGGCGTGGCGCTGGGGCAGGCGCCGTTATATGTAGCGATTCCTGTTGTGATTGCGGCTGCGTTTTTGCTGCTGCGGATCAGCGAAAACAGCAATATCCGCGGTGACGCCGCGATTGCGTTAATTTCAAGCAGTTCGATCGCCGTTGGATTGATTGTGATTTCGCTGAGCGGCGGTGTAAATATCGATATCAGCGAATGGATGTTTGGCACGATCTTATCTATCACTTCAGCGGAGGTCTATGCTTGTATAGCTGTTTCAGCAGTGGTGTTGATACTGTATGTTTTGTGTTATAACAAGATTTTTGCGGTCACCTTTGATGAAAAGTTTGCGGCTGCTACCGGGCTTAATACCAAACTGTATAATACGCTGATTGCATTACTAACTGCAATGGTGATTGTAGTAGGCATGCGGATGATGGGCACATTGTTGATTTCCAGCCTGATTATTTTCCCGGCGCTGACTGCGATGCGGGTGTTTAAAAGCTTTCGGGGCGTGATGCTCTGCGCCGCATGTGTATCGGTAATCGGGGTGTTTGCAGGATTGATTGCATCCTGTGCGATTCCGAATTTATCGCCGGGTGCGGCGATTGTGGTGGCAGATTTGCTGTTGTTTTTATGCTTTTGGGGCGTGGGAAAGTTGGTAAGACGGTAAATTTTCTGTGAAGAAATTGTTGTGACTGAATTGATCAGATCGGTCATAGATAAAAACCGCCGGTTGTAAATGGAAAACTCCAACCGGCGGTTTTGCTATTTTATTTTTACATTTTCGCCGCCTAATAACGCAAAAAGCCGGTCGATCAGCGCGTCGGACAGATCAGCGCGCAGGCTTTGGGATTTCAGCACCTTGCGGGTATCCGTACAATAGATACAGACCGGTGCGTTTCCGGGATGCTTTGACAGCAATGCTTTGACTTTTGCAAACGCAGGGCTTTGAAGAGAACCGATCCGGAGATATAGTGTTTTTACAGCGGGTAACGGCGTATCCGCGGGCGGAAGGGGTTGTACTGTTTCTAAAATCAGTTGCGCCGGTTGCTCGTCACGCAGAGAAATTCGGCCCTGCAGCAGCAGGGGCGTGCCTTCGTGCAGCAGAGGTTGATACTGCGCAAAAACCGCGGGGAAGGCCATACATTCGATAGAACCGCTTAAATCTTCGATATTGATAAAAGCCATAACGTCATTGTTTTTGGTAACCTTCTTTTTAATCGTATCTACGATCGCAACGCACCGGACTTTCGCATGATCCTGAAAACCGCTGTTTTCGGATTGCAGCATCGCAGAAATTTGGGTGGTTTTCAGACGTTGAATCACCGGGCGATATGCGAAAAGCGGATGACCGCTCAGATATAAACCCGTGATCTCCTTTTCCATTTTTAATAGCTGCGCTTTATCGAATTCACCCAGCTTCGGCATGATATATTCGCCGGATTGCCCGGCTTGCTCCAAATCGAAAAAGCCTACCTGCCCGGCTAAATTGCGGCGGTTTTCAGCTTCCAGCGCACTGCTGATTTCCGGGATCGCAGCACACATCTCTTTACGGGTGGCGCCCAGCCCATCCAGTGCGCCGCATTGAATCAAACTTTCCAGCGCCCGGCGGTTCAGATCTTTGGAATACAGGCGTTTGCACAGATTATAGAACGAAGTAAAAGAACCGTGGGCGTTGCGTTCGGCAATGAGCTGATCAATCACGCCTTTTCCCAGGTTTTTAATTGCGAGCAGGCCGAAACGGATGTTGCCGTCTTCTACTGAGAATTGATAGGAACTATGATTGACATGCGGCGGCAGCAGCGATATGTTCATTCGGCTGCATTCTTCGATATAGCCATGCACTTTATCCACGCGGTCCAGTACGCTGGTCAGCAGCGCCGCCATATAGGCGCAGGAATAATTGCATTTTAAATAAGCGGTTTGGTAGGCTACCGTAGCGTAGGCCGCCGCATGCGCCGTATTGAACGCATCAGAAGAGAAAGCGCTGATTTCTTCAAACAGCGCCGTAGCTGTTTGTTCAGAAAT
>CALWVC010000173.1 GCA_944384865.1 uncultured Clostridia bacterium | reverse complement strand
GAAGCGCCGGACGAATGCGGTCACCGGGGCGAGATTCAGAACAAAGTGCGGGCAATCGAGCTGATTGATCAACAGATCCTGGGGCCGGTTCTGGAGGGGCTGCGGCAATATGATCATTATAAAATTTTGATTATGCCTGATCATCCGACGCCGCTTTCCGTTCGCACCCATACCGCTGACCCGGTTCCGTTTATGATCTATGACAGCAAACAGTTTCGCGACGGCGCTGCATTTTCAGAAGAAAATGCCTCCGCCACCGGAAACTATATTGAAAACAGCTTGGAACTGATGCCGCTGTTTTTAAACAAATAATCGGAGGCCGCTTATGCAGACCGTTTTAATTACCGGCGGTTCCCGCGGGATCGGCGCGGCCGCCGTCAGGCTGTTTGCCAAGCAGGGATATCAGACTGCCTTTTGCTATTACAGCGACCATCATGCCGCGCAGGCTGTTGCACGGCAAACCGGCGCGCAGCTGTATCAGGCGGATATCGCCGACCCCGCGCAATGTACCGCGCTGGCACAGCAGGTGCAGGCAGATTTCGGGCACATTGACGTTTTGATCAACAACGCCGGCGTCGCGCTGCAAAAGCTGGCCACCGACACCACAGACGAAGAATACCGCCGGATAATGGGCGTGCATATAGACGGTACGTTTTATATGTGCCGCGCGGTCCTGCCCGAAATGGTTCGGCGCAAATCCGGCCGGATCATCAATATATCTTCCATGTGGGGGCAGATCGGCGGCTCCTGCGAAACGGTATATTCCGCTGCAAAGGCGGCGGTAATCGGTCTGACCAAAGCATTGGCCAAAGAGGTCGCGCCCTCCGGTATTACCGTAAACTGTGTCGCGCCGGGGGTGATCGCCACCGATATGATTGCCGATCTAGACAACGATACGCTAAACGCCCTGCGGGAAGACACGCCGCTGCTGCGCTTGGGCACACCGGAAGATATCGCCCAAAGCATGCTGTTTCTGGCTTCTCCCGCCGCTGATTTTATCACCGGCCAGATATTGGCCCCCAATGGCGGTATGGTAATGTAACCGGTTATTACTTTTAATATGAAAAAAACATCCTTTCAATATGAAAGGATGTTTTTTATTCTAACCCCAGCGTATAATTTCATGCCACGCCGCTATTGTTCACTGTAAACCGGCAATCTATCAAAACCAGGTTTGCTGCAGCTGCCGGTTCGATGATGCATCCATCGGAACAATCGTTTCACCCGCCAGCACCCTTCCGTTTAAAATCGGACTGTCCGGATCATGTGCCGCCAGATTTCGCACCGCTGTTCCCCGGTTGGCATAACAATATACACAGCCGTTGCCGCAGCTGTTATATACGCCAATATCCACGCTTTTTACACATCCGCAGCCGACGCGCTGATTGTTGTCCCGTTTTAAACGGACCGGAGCGCCGCATACCCTGCTGATTCGCACCGCGTCAATACAACTCGCCGGCGTTATGCCATAACCGGATAAATCCATCTGTTCGCAGCAGGCGCTGGCCTGTATACCATATTGTCCGGCAGTCTGGCCGATAAAAGCTGCCAGCTGTGTAATTTCCTCCGGCAGAACCGAACGAATACCGCTGCCCCGCAATCGGGTGTAAAGATCTACAAAACTGATGACCACCTGCTCGGTAAACGGCGCCAACCGGCCGCACATCTGCGCAAATTGCCGTTTATGCCAGTCTGCCGTCAGTTGGTCCGTGCATATAATCGGGTCATACCGCCAGACGACCCGATGACGCCCGATCCGGCGGCTCAGCTCTGTAAAAGTATCCAGAATCTCCGGTTTTGCCCGCAGGTGCGGTTCAAGCTGTCGATCATACGGCGTAATCGTAAACTGAAAATAATACCTATACCCCATTTGATCCAGCAAGGGCAGTGTATCCAGAATATTCTGCGCGTCTTTGGTCCAGAACACGATACAGTCTACGATATCGGAAGAAAGCGTCACCCGCCGCAGCTGTGACGGCTGCATCGGGTTGCGCACCAGCACAAACCCTTCCTCCAGCCGCCGGCGCATCCACCGGCTGTAATAACAGGGAATATCCGTACGCCGGGAAGCTGAAAGAACCATGGCAACTCCTTTTTAATAAAACAATGATCCAACTGCCTGTAAAACGGATCTATAAAGCGCCGGCCGAAGGACCGCAATCCATCCGACCGGCGCTTACAACCCATTATTCCTGTGGCTCGATCAAACCATATTCCCCGTTGTTGCGTTCATACACAACATTGACCTCGCCGGTTTGTTCGTTTTTAAACATATAAAAACGGTGACCAACCATTTTCATTTGCAATACCGCTTCCTGCACACTCAGGGGCTTAATCGCAAAATGCTTGGTTCTTACAATTTTAAACTCGCCCTCTTCTTCCAGATCCGGCGCCCCTGCGAATAAATCCGGCTCATCAAAGCTGACCGAACGCAGCCGCTTTTCCAGCTTGGTTTTCTGCTTGCGGATCCGGCGGATAATATTATCAAACGCATTGTCAAACGCATCTGCCAGATCGGTCTGTGTATCCTCCGCCCTGTAAACGGTAGAGCTGTCCCGAATGGTCAGTTCGGCCGTAACCGAATTGTTGTTATCCAACCTGAGCATCACCGAAACCTGCGCGTCATCTGAAAAAAACTTTTCCAGCTTTTGCAGTTTTTTGTCAATGTGTTCTCTGGTAGACGGCTTTAAAGTCATCTTTTTTACCGTGTAATTCACATTCATAGCTCATTCTCCTTACATATTGCGGATTACAGAACAGCATTCCGTTCTGTATGTTTATAATACCATATATCGGCTATGAATTTCAATAACATTGTGAAATTTATATAAAATTTTCGTTAAAGCACCGCTGTCTGATGCCTGGTTACATGACATCCGATATTCACCGCTACCGGCAATCCGGCGATATGGGTTCCAAAATACTCCACATTTACCTTCAGCGCCGTTGTTTTGCCACCAAACCCCTGCGGCCCGATATCCAGCGCGTTGACCGCCTGTAACAGATCTGTCTCCAGCTGTCGGTAATACGGATTCGGATGATCCGAATCCACCGGGCGGCACAACGCCTTTTTTGCCAAAATCGCCGCATATTCAAAATCGCCGCCGATCCCGACGCCAACCACCATCGGCGGACATGGATTCGAACCCGCTGCTTTCACAATCTCCACCACCGTATCGATGACCTTTTTCCGGTCGGCCGCAGGCGTCAGCATCCGCAACCCGCTCATATTTTCCGACCCGAACCCCTTGGGCGCCACTGTGATTTTCAACCGATCGCCCGGCACAATGGAATAATGCACAATCGCCGGCGTATTATCCCCGGTATTGACCCGGTTCAGCGGATCTTCTACTACCGACAACCG
>CALWVC010000172.1 GCA_944384865.1 uncultured Clostridia bacterium | reverse complement strand
CAATCATTGCTTCGGTAAAGCCCTCTTTTGAGCCTTTCAGACTTTTTTCGCTGTCTGGCTCTGAAATGGAGCGGGACGACCAGCCCTTTGTTTCGACTAATACCGCGGCGCCGGAACCGGAGACAAAGATTGCGGTGTCGCCGTAGAGGATATCACGCACAACATCGGATATGGCTGTTCGACTTTTCAGATCCAGACTGGTGATCATTGCCTTTTGTACCTGTTGCATTCGATCGGTCTTCTCATGAAATTGCATCTGGATCAGTGGAGCGGTGATGCTCTGGTAGATGGAATTGGTTTTGATCATGCCGTTGACGCAAATACCCAGAAAGCGGATAGACGGGTCATGCCGGTTTTCGAACATTCTTAAAACCACGGTATCGTCATTCTGAAAAATCCGGGAAAACAGCCGATAATTTTCATCAATATCGGTACTGATAGCGGCGTCATAATCAATGATGCCGCTGTGATCCGGTTTCGTGTTCATATCGCGTGCCTCCCATGCTCTTTTTGATTATTGTGGCGGTTTTTTCAGGGAATATGCATATTCTGTCAAGGTCAAAACCGTGTTTTGGATGAAAAAAGGAAGACCCATTTTAAGATATCAAAAAACGTGTCCGCCAGATCATGGCGGACACGTTTTTTTCGTGGGAATACATTATTCATTTACAGAGGTCTGCTTGACTTTATAGCAGAAGGTCATCAGACTGTCGGAAAGATGAACGTTTTCTACCGGGATCTGCGGGTATTGCAGGGCCAGATCATAATGACTGAAATTCCAGAACCCCTTGATGCCTAAATCGACCAGTTGTTTGGCAACCTCCGGCGCGGCGTTATAGGGAATGCACAAAATTGCCACGTCCGGTTTGTTTTCGCTGAAAAAGTCCTCCAGACCGGAGATGTGGCGGATCGGCATGCCCTTGATCATTTGTCCGGTGATGGATTCCTTGTTGTCAAAAATGCCGATCAGCTTAAAACCCCGGTGTTCAAACGACATATGGGTGGCGATTGCCCGGCCCAGATTTCCGGCGCCGACGATAATGGCTTTGAATCGGAAGTTCAGCCCTAAAATCGAGCCGATTTCCTCGTGCAGCTGTGTCACATTATAGCCATAGCCCTGCTGCCCGAATCCGCCGAAACAGTTAAAGTCCTGTCGGATCTGAGAGGCCGTCAGCCCCATTTTTTCAGATAACTCCCGGGAGGATATCCGGACAACACCTCTGGACTTCAGATCGCTCAAAAAGCGGTAATAGCGAGGCAGTCGCTTGATAACAGACATGGATGCGTCATGCCGTGCCATATGCTTTCATTCCTTTCAAATCTTGCAGAACTTATTTACTTAGCTTTTCCACTGTCTGCATCACATAATCGCCAAAGGCGCTGCAGGTGCAGCCGGTGTTCCGGCCGGTGATTGACAGCTTTTTTTCTTCATACATGCAGATATCCAGAGCCCGTTCCAACAGGTCGGCCTGGGTCTGATAGCCGATATGCGACAGCAGCATCACCGTAGCGCGCAGCATCGAGCACGGGTCGGCGTATTGCTCCCGGCCTTCGGTAACCATCCGCGGCGCCGAACCGTGAATCGCCTCGAACATTGCATAGCGCGCGCCGAGGTTGGCGCTGCCTGCTGTGCCGACGCCGCCCTGAAATTCCGCGGCCTCGTCGGTAATGATGTCGCCGTAGAGATTGGGAAGCACAAATACTTTAAAATCCCGCCGGCGTTTTTCGTCCACCAGCTTGGCGGTGGTAATATCAATATACCAGTCGTCGGTGACAATATCAGGATATTCTTTGCCGATCTGCTGGCACAGCTCCAGAAATTTACCGTCGGTGGTTTTGACGACGTTGGCTTTGGTAATGATCGAAACTTTGCCCTTGTGATTCGCACGTGCATAGTCATAGGCCATGCGCGCGATTCGCTCGGTGCCCTGGGTGGTGGTGACTGTGAAGTCTACCGCAAGATCATCGGTCACGTTGCAGCCGTCGGAGCCCAGCGTATAGGCGCCCTCGGTATTCTCTCTGAAGAAAGTCCAGTCAATACCCTGTTCCGGCACCTTGACAGGCCGGACATTGGCGAACAGATCCAGCTCCTTACGCATGGCAACGTTGGCGCTTTCCACATTCGGCCACGGGTCGCCCTTGCGCGGGGTGGTGGTCGGCCCCTTTAAAATGACGTGGCACTGTTTGAGTTCGGCCAGCACATCGTCCGGAATCGCTTTATTACACGCGACCCGGCGTTCGATGGTCAGCCCGTCGATATAACGGATCTCAATTTTGCCGGCCTCAACCTGATCCTTTAACAAAAATTCCAGCACTCTGGCGGATTCTTTGGTGATGATCGGGCCGATGCCGTCGCCGCCGCAGACGCCGACGATGATTTTATCCAGCTTTTGATAATCAATCGGCTGGTTATTCTGTTTCATGCGCTCTACCCGCTCAAGCTGGGCGCGCATAACCTTTTCAAACTGTTTTAAGGCGTGGTCGATATTCTGCATTTCTGTTTTCATCCTTTCTCATTGAGCCGACATCGCGGTATGGCCGGCAGGTATATGATTTCATCGACAAGTCGTTTACAGAGCGCTCTGCTGTTTGGTATAGTTCAGCAGACCGCCGGCCAGGAGCAGCTCCCGCTGCCGCTGTGAAAAATGCAGCGCAACCGGGATGGATTTGCCGGTGGTTTTGTTCTGAACCGGGAACGACTGCGCGCCGGAGGCAATCGCGTCGCGAATGCCGTCGAACGCCAGCAGATCGTCTTTGGAGATCTCATCATAATCCGCTTCATTTTCAAAGGTCAGCGGGATGATGCCGGCATTGATCAGATTGGCCACATGTATCCGGGCGAAAGACTTTGTCATGACTGCTTTAACGCCCAGATACAGCGGAACCAGCGCCGCGTGTTCCCGCGAGGAGCCCTGCCCGTAGTTTGCGCCGCCGATAATGACCGCGCTGCCTGCCCTTTTGCAGTTCTCGGCAAAATGCTCGTCGCACTGTTTAAAACAGAACTGTGACAGGTAAGGAATGTTTGAGCGGAACGGCAAAATCTTTGCGCCCGCAGGCATAATATGGTCGGTGGTGATATTGTCGCCGACCTTCAGAACCGCCGGCGATTCAAAGCGTTCATCCAGCGGCCTGGTCACCGGGAACGGCTTGATGTTGGGGCCGCGAACAATCTCTATACTGTCCATCTCTGCTTCCGGCGCCGGCGGAACGATCATATTATCGTTAATTAAAAAGTGTGTGGGCATCTCGATTTCGGAACATTCGCCCAGTGTCGTCGGATCGGTCAGCACGCCGGTGATAGCGGAAGCCGCCGCTGTTTCGGGACTGACTAAGTAAATTTGACCGTCTGCGGTGCCGGAGCGTCCCT
>CALWVC010000171.1 GCA_944384865.1 uncultured Clostridia bacterium | reverse complement strand
TTCATCTCAAACCCCTCCTGATTCATCAGCCGCCCTGCACGACAACCCGACGCAGTGCATGGCGCATCCACAGCCGGCCCAACAGCACCAGCGCCGCCAGCCAGAACAACTGCCATAACAGCCCCTCGATCGCCTGCCCGCCTGCAATATGCCCGCTGTAAATACGCAGCGGCAGATTCTGCATGGAAGCAAAGGGCGTCAACTCCAAGCCGCGCTGCAGCCAGTCAGGCAAAAAGGGCAGCGGCACAATCTGGCCGGTCAGCAGCTCGGTAACCGATACCGCCATTATTCTCACGCCCATCGGCGACATGGTATAAAACGTCGCGACATAAATCAGCATACAAAACGCCGTTCCAAGCAAAAAGCTAAACAGCATCGTCGGCACAAACAGCAGCGCTGCAAATCCCCCGGCCGGCGACGCCAGCCCATATGGCGCCGGAAGCAGCGCGGCAACCACCAGTAACGGAACACAGCGCAGCACAACTTTAGACACTCTGCTGGCCGCATGCTTAACAAACCACATGGCATACAGATCCAGCGGACGCGCCAGTTCATAAGCGATCTGCCCGCCGGTAATAGCGGAAAAGACCTCGTTTTCAAAACCCCAGAGCATAAAAAGCGTCAAAAACGCCTGTTGCAGCCAGATATAACTAGAAAGCTGGGAAAATTCCATCGGAAACGCCGCCGGATCAGCCCGGTAAAAAGCGGCAAACAACAGAATATTCATCAATCCCCACGCAAACTGCGTGGCGATTCCGGCGGCTGCCGCCGTGCGGTATTGCAGTCCGGCGAACACACGAATCTTAAAAAAGCTCTGATATTTTTTCATTGCTGTCGAATCCCCCTTTCGATCAGGCAGCAAACCGCGTCAACGATATCGCGCGGCGCGCTTTCTACACGGCAAACCGCTGGTATAACGAGACGACCAGTTGTTCGGCAGTTGCTCCCGATACGGATAAATCCTGAATGTCTGCGTTTTTAGACAATGCTTCAATCGCTGCGGATACCGGCAACACAGCGGTATCCACCCGAAACACCGCCTGTCCTTCTGTTTGGCCCTCCAGCGTCATACCCGGCGGCAGTATAAACGTTCCGTCGGCGTACCGCACCGTCAGCGTGCGCACCCCGTCATACTGCGCCCGCAGCTGCTCCAGCGGGCCATCCAGCAAAATCCGTCCCTTGCCGATAAACAAAATCCGTTGCGCCAGCGCCTCGATATCCTGCATATCATGGGTTGTCAGAATCACCGTGGTGTTCTTTTCCTGATTGATTCGCCGGATAAACCGGCGCACAGCCAGCTTTGAAACCGCGTCAAGCCCTATGGTGGGTTCATCCAAAAACAACGTTTTGGGATCATGCAGTAAGGACGCTGCAAACTCGCAGCGCATCCGCTGCCCCAGGCTCAACTGCCGCGCTGGGGTACGCAACAGGTCGGAAAGCTCCAACAGATCGTTTAAATCATCCAGATTACGCCGGTATGCAGCCGGATCCACCCTGTAAATATCCCGGATCAATTCAAAGGAATCGATGACCGGCACATCCCACCACAATTGTGAGCGCTGCCCGAATACCACGCCGATATTACGTGCATGCGCCCGGCGGTCCTTCCACGGAACCAATCCGTCGATCACGCAGCTGCCGCTGTCCGGGTTCAGCACACCGCTCATGATTTTAATGGTACTGCTTTTTCCCGCGCCGTTGGGCCCGATATACCCAACCATTTCACCATCGCCGATGGTAAAGCTGACGTCCCGCAGCGCCTGCACAGCGATATATTCCCGCCGAAACAGGCTCTTGAGCGCGGCGCGGTAACCGCCGCCGCGTCTGGCAACCCGGAAGGTTTTATTGATATGGTCCAACTGAATCATACATAGAGCCTCCTTTTGAATCAGGCGTCGTTTTTTAACAAACGCCGTTATCCCCCTGTTTTTACAACAGGGGGTGTCAGCCGCTTTTTATTTGCGCCGAATTGCCGGTGGGTCAGCCGGACACACAGCGAAAAATATTATAATATTTTATTCACTTTATTACAAGTATTTTCTGTAATTTTTCAAAAATGTATAAAAGACAACAGCAGATACGGTCAGGCTGCATCCTTTCGCTCTGTCAGATACCAAACTGCATTGTCTGTCATCACTTTAGCCGGTTCAGATATAAAATATGCAGAGCGACTATTGCACAGATTCGGATTGCATAACTTTACTGGGCAGACCGTTAAAAAACATTGACAGGATATACCCCATTTGTTCTATATTCTCAGCTGCACAATTACCAGCCGTCACCGTTTTGGTATAACCGTCGCGCGCTTCAAAGCCTTTATCAAAGGTATAGCGCACGCTGCCGCCGTTTTCGTCAAATAACTCAATACTGTATATCTGCTCCCGTTGCGCGCCATCTGTTTTTCGAAACGCCTGATCTTTCAGCTGATCGTATACATTGTAAATCCTGCCGCCGTCTTCTGTAGACCGCACTTCCCCGGTCTGACAATCTTCAATTTCAATTTTAAAAACATGCAGCCGCTCCAATCCGCCGATGGCCTGGTAAAAGGTTACGGTCGTCCCGCTGGATTCTGTTGACCCCTCTGTTTCCTGCTTTTCACAGCCGACAGCAAACACCAAGCATGCAACGGCCAGAAGTGCGCATAATACTTTTTTCATTTGTGATCCCCTTTCTGATCTTCCACTTCAACAAGCTGACAAATCGGCTGTGCCTGTCTGGTCAGACCGGTCTGTTCATCAACATCGAATACACAGCCGCATACTACCGCCCTGCCCCCGGCGTTTTCAAACCGCACAGGCAACAAATCTTTCATTTTTGCAATCGCGATCTCCGGCCGAACACCCAACACCGACTGCTGCGGCCCCGTCATGCCTACATCGGTGATATAGCCGGTCCCCTTCGGCAGCACGCAGGCGTCCGCAGTCTGCACATGGGTATGTGTGCCGAACATAGCGGTAATCCGACCGTCGAGATAATAACCCATCGCCCGTTTTTCACTGGTGGCCTCAGCGTGAAAATCCAGCAAAATAATCCGCGCGCCGGCGTCCACAGCCTGTCGCACCAGATCATCCGCCGTATCGAAAGGATTGCGCAGCGGCTCCATATAAATCACACCCATCAAATTCAGCACCGCCGCCTGCACTCGTCCCAGATCCACCAGGCAAAATCCGCTGCCCGGCGCGGTATCCGGATAATTGGCCGGGCGAAGAATATACGAGTTTCGCTCCAACTCCTGATAAAATTCCGGCCGGCGATACACATGATTCCCGGTGGTAATCACGTCGGCGCCGCTGGCAAAAATATGCGCGGCGCTCTGCCGCACAATACCGTTATGTTCAAAAGAATTTTCACCGTTGACAACCGTCAGACCGGCGTCATATTGTCGCTTCAGTTCCGGCAAAGCCCGCCGCA
>CALWVC010000170.1 GCA_944384865.1 uncultured Clostridia bacterium | reverse complement strand
GTGCCTTCGCGCCCCCTCGTTTTTAAGGCGCTCAATTATAATACCAAATCCAGCCCCCTTTGTCAACCCCCTTTTTTTAAATTTTTTTATCGAATGATCGCTCCATTTTTAATAAAAAATATATACCTATTATATAGTATATTCATTTCAAAATCCAAAGTTCCCAATATGTCTGCTGAACCTTGACAAATTTCACCGAACGATGTATAATATGCTCACAATTGAACAAATGGGGGGCTGGTGTAATCCGGCTGAGATTGTGTCTGGTAACGACGCTGACCCATGAACCTGATACGGATAATGCCGGCGTAGGAATCTTGTTAATTTTCAGTTTTCAAAGTCGTTTGAAGCATGATCTGTTTCAAACGGCTTTTCTGTTAGCAGTTTTTCGACGCCGTGCCAGATTTCATATCAGAAAACAGCTTTACAAGCTATTTTATTTGATTTGGGAGGATTTTTCATGCAAAAAACAAAAACAAACACGCTGGTCTGGCTGACAGAAAGTGCTATTATGATCGCACTTGCTACCGTTTTAAGCCTGATCACACTGGTCGATCTGCCCTATGGCGGCAGCGTTACACCAGGCAGCATGCTGCCGATGATTTTGATCGCATACCGCTATGGTATCGGCCGGGGCTGTATCACCGGGCTGGCCAACGGCGTCATCCAACTGTTTTTGGGAATGGGCAGGCTGCAATATGCTACCTCTTGGATTGCAGCCATCGTCATCATCCTGCTGGACTATATCATCGCTTTCGGTGTAACCGGCTTTTCTGCAATGTTCAAGTGTGTATTTAAAGAAAGCCAGTCTGCCGCGCTGATCACCGGCGGATTTGTCGTATGCGTCCTGCGGTATATCTGCCATGTCATCTCCGGCTGTACTGTATGGGCAGGTGTTTCTATCCCCAGTTCAGATGGGTTGCTGTATTCGATCATCTATAACGCAACCTATATGCTGCCGGAAACCATCATTGTAGTAGCGTTGTTATGGTATGTATCCAGAGTGGTCAACTTTAACGGTGAACTGCCCCGTCCGGCGGTCAAAACCGGCAAAGCCGGCAAGGCTCGCACAATCCTGTCAGCAATAGCGATGCTGTGTCTGCTGGGCGCGATTATTTATGATACGGTAGCAATCTTCGGCGTATTGCAAAACCCCGAAACCGGCGAGTTTAATTTTGCCGCCATCACCACCGCCAATTGGCCGGTGATCGGCATCGTTACCGGCTTCGCCGTTGTGATCGCCGCCGTGCTTCTGATCATCAGCACAGTCAGCGCCAACAGAAGCAATGCCAATTCTTCAAAAATTTAATTTGTTTTTGACAACGCGGAAAAACATATTTTTTCTGTGAAAAGCGGTTGCAATCAGATAAAAATTCTGTCATAATAGGGCTGTGGAAATTTCCACGGTCCTATTTTGATGTTTAAGGAGTGTTTGTTTGAAAGCGGCAATTTTTGATCTGGACGGCACCCTGCTGGATTCCATGCGCATGTGGGCCGATTTAAACCGTGCGTTTCTGGCGCAACATCATCTGAAACTGCCACCGGATATCTGGCGTAAAACCGAACATCTCTCCTTTTACGAAAATGCGCAGTATTATGCCCATGCTTTTCCGGAATTACATATGACCGGCGATGAAATTTTCGAAATCTGGCAGCAGGCTGTGATGGGCGCTTATATCCACGACGTCCAGCCCAAGCCCGGTGCGGTTGACTATCTGCACCGGCTCCATCAACAGGGCGTTCCCATGGCGGTCGCAACATTGACCGACCGCGCGCATGTAGAGGCGGCCCTGCGCACGCACAATCTGCTGCAATATTTTGCATTTATCCTGACGGTAGAAGAGTGCGGCGTTTCGAAACGCCAGCCGGACATCTACCTGCAATGCGCGTCCCGATTGGGTGCTGCGCCTGCGGATACCTGTGTGTTTGAAGACAGTTTATATGCGGCAACCACCGCGCACGCCGCGGGTTTTCCGGTCATTGGCATTTTTGATCCGGTTTCCTCGGTAAGCCGAGAGGCATTATCCGCTTGCTGCGTCCGGGTGGCAGATGATTTCACACAGCTATGAGCTGTTTCTCCAACTGTCTGCTCTGTCCGCGCGGCTGCGGCGCCGACCGCAGGCATCATCCCGGTTTCTGCGGCGCGCCTGCTACGCTTCGGGCCGCCAGAGCCGGACTGCATTTCTGGGAAGAACCCTGCATCAGTGGAACACGAGGTAGCGGCGCCGTCTTTTTCTCCGGTTGTAATCTAAAATGCCGGTTCTGTCAAAATTACGAGCTTTCGCACCATTGCGCCGGCAAACCCCTGTCTGTCCACCGGCTGGCCGACATCTTTCTGGAACTACAACAACAGGGCGCACATAATATCAATCTGGTCACGCCGACCATTTATACGCCGCTGATCCGGCGGGCGCTTCTGCAATGTAAAAACCGGCTGCATATTCCGGTGGTTTATAACTGCGGCGGTTATGAATCGTCGCAAGCGCTGCGTGATTTACAAGGCCTGATCGATATTTTTATGCCGGATATCAAATTTTTTGACCCGATGCTATCAGCAAAATACTGTAGCGCGCCGGATTATTTTGAATGCTGTACTGATGCAATTGATACCATGTTGCAACTGACAGGGCCGCCGGTGCTGGACAATGACGGGTTGCTGAAAAGCGGCGTGCTGATCCGGCATCTGGTGATGCCCGGCTGTTACCGGGATTCCTTGCAGATTCTGGACTGGCTGGACACACAGTATCCCAGCCATCCGTTTTTGCTCAGCCTGATGCGTCAATATGTGCCCTGCGGGGATCTGCGCGATTACCCGGAACTAAACCGCCGGGTCACCAGCTATGAATATGAACGGGTTACCGACCGCGCAGCGGATCTGGGGTTTACCGGATACACACAAGAGCGAACGGCAGCCGACGCCGGTTTTATTCCCGTGTTTGACGGCAGCGGGATTTAAATATGATCGTTCATCAAGTGCTTTGAAAGGATGGATTTAAAACATGAAAACCTTAGACGGATACATGCGCGGCGTCAATCTGGGTCATTGGATCTCCCAGTATGACGATAAACGCAAGGAACATTGGGACAGCTATATTACCGAACCGGATTTTGCCCGGATCGCCGAATGGGGACTGGATCATATCCGCCTGCCGGTAGACTACATGCTGTTTGAACAGGATGAGCACCCCGGCGTCTTTCTGGAATCGGGGCTGCAATATATTGACTTCGCACTGGACTGCTGCAAAAAACATGGTCTGAATATGATTTTGGATCTACACCATACCCCCGGCTTCTTTTTCGGAGACAGGTTTAATAAAGATAAAAATAATTTATTCACAGATCGGAATCAACAGCTTCGATTTATGAATATTTGGAAAATGTTCGCCGATCGCTATAAAAATGAAGGCGACAA
>CALWVC010000169.1 GCA_944384865.1 uncultured Clostridia bacterium | reverse complement strand
CGACGACCGGCGGTCTCCGTTTGTTTCCCTGTGCACAGCGCCGCCTGTTCCCGCCGCACGCCCTGCGTCCGCCGGACATTCCGTATCATCATGCGCAGCCGCCCTCTGCTGCAGCTTGTGCAGCAGACCCGTAAACATTTTATCCTCACCCAAAGAAGTATATGCATATTCCGTATGCAGTTTATTAGGATAGACGTTTACATATTCGCCGACAATATCCATCGGACAGTAAACCGGTCTTGCGCCGTCCTCCAGCAGCCGGTTATTGCCCGCATAGGCGGCGGAAGCCACATTTCCCGGGATCGCAAAAACATCCTTGCCCTGTTCCAGCGCATGCGTCACCGTAATCAGCGCGCCGCTTCTTTTCGGCGCTTCAACAACCACTGTTCCCAGCGATAACGCCGACATGATCCGGTTACGCTGCGGAAACGTCACCCTGTTTCCGCTGTAATCGGGCTGATATTCGGTAATAACCGCGCCGTTTCGCGCAACCCGTATCCGAACATCTGCATTTTCCCGCAGATAATCCACATCCAGCCCACAGCCCAATACAATTACCGACCGTGCGCCGGCATGCAGCGCGCCTTTGGTCGCACAGATATCACAGCCTGCCGCGCCGCCGCTGACCAACAATATCCCAGACTGCGCCAACCTGCACCCCAGCGTGCCCGCCAGCGCCATTCCCTGCGCCGTACAACGCCGGGTGCCGACCACAGCGATCGCCGCTTCATCGTCAATGCCGGTCAGATCACCCCAGACATACAGCGCCGCCGGCGGATTCTTGATCCGCAGTAGCCGTTCCGGATACCGCCCGTCCTCCGGCGTCAGAATCGTGTAACGCCGGCGTTCGCAGCGCCGGATCACCCAGTCGGCATAAGACAGCCTGGTACATTCCAGATTTCTTAATTCCTGCGACGTAAACAGCCGCAGTTCCCGCCAGGCCTGTATCCCGGCGTTATAAAAATTCTCAGCCGTTTCGTAGTGTTCCAAAATTCGGATCGGCTTTGTCGAAGCATACCCCAGCGCCTGCTGCAGCCAAATCCAATAATGCCTGTGATCCAACAAAGCTCCTCCGTTTCTGTATTTTATGTTTTTCCCAATTATTTCAAACAACACCCGGTCACGGCTTCCAAACATTCCGGATAAACAACCAAGATATCACTATTCAACCGTCACCGCAATTGCAGTTAAAACCACCGTCTGCGCCTTCGCTGTGCATCATCTCATACATCAGAATTGCGGCGGCCGCAGCGGCATTCAGCGATTCTGCCCGACCGGCCATCGGAATGGTTACCTGCACATCGCATGCGTCGATGATCTCTTGTGACAAACCGTTGGCCTCATTGCCGATCAACAGCACGCTTCCCGCGCCGCAACCGCACACAGACAACGGCGTGGCGGTATCCCGCGGCGTAGACGCAAAGGTTTTCAATCCGCTGCGTTTACACCATGACAGTAACGCCTGCGGGCTCTCCACCTGTTGGACAGGCAACCGAAACAGCGCACCCATGGAGCTGCGCAGCGCCTTAGAATTACATATATCACAGCCGCCGCAAACCAGCATACCGTCTACCCCTAACGCCTCCGCCGTACGGCTGACGGCGCCCAAATTCGCAGGATCAGCCAGCTCCACCAGCGCAATATACCGCCCCGCAGGCTGCAACACGATCTGCCTGTCCAATATCGGCAATACACATAACACACCCTGCGGCGAGGCCGTGTCCGTCACTTTGGCAAACACCTCCGGCGCCAGCTCCACACAGTCCTCCGCCGCACCGGTCAGCATCTCATACGCTTCCGGATGCCGGCACATGAACGCGGCGGTAACATACAACGTCTGCGGCCGCAGACCGCAACGCACCGCATCTGTACACAACCGCAACCCTTCAGCGATGAAACAGCCTGACAGCGTCCGGTACCGCGCGCTGTCCCGCAGCCGGATCAATTGTTTCACACGATTGTTTTTCACACTGGTAATACGCTCCATGGCCGCTTTTTGTCCACCACACTTTCGTGATCATGAAACCAAAAACGCACCCGGATCATATACATGCCGGGCGCGTGGGCTTTATTTATTTAAAGCAGCTTTCGACTGCTCTACCAGAGCGGCGAACCCTTCTGCATCATTGACCGCCAGCTCTGCGAGCATTTTGCGGTTGATTGAAATTTCAGCCTTTTTCAGGCCGTTCATAAATGTGGAATAATTCATCCCATTGATTTTCGCTGCGGCGGAAATCCGGGTAATCCACAGCCGTCTGAAATCTCTCTTTCTCTGCTTTCTGCCAATATAGGCATAATTGCCGGATTTCATAACCGCCTCTTTTGCGGTTTTAAACAGTTTATGCTTGGAGCCGAAATAACCCTTCGCCAGCTTCAGGGTTTTATTTCTTCTTTTGCGCGTCATCATTGCGCCTTTTACTCTTGCCATTTGTTAATCGTTCCTTTCATCAGGGCATTCAATCATTGTTCCGCTCACGTATCGGAATTCTGTCTTATTTATAAGGAATCAAACGCTTGATCTGCGCCGTATTCGTCACATCCGCGATCGCGCTTTTTCTGAGATTTCTCTTTCTCTTGGTGGTTTTTTTGTTCAAAATATGGGATTTGTACGCATGAGAACGCTTGACCTTACCGGTCTTTGTAAGGTTAAAACGTTTTTTTGCCCCACTGTGGGTCTTAATCTTAGGCATTAAAAGTTCCTCCTCGAATGAGATAATTAGTTTTTCTTCGGCGCCAGAAACATCAGCATATTCCGGCCTTCCATCTTTGCAGGTTTTTCGATCGATGCAAACGCCTCGCATGCAACCGCAAATCGGTTCATCGTGTCAACGCCCAGCTCCGGATGTCCCAGCTCCCGGCCGCGGAAGCGAATGAACACCTTGACCTTATCGCCGTCTTTCACAAACCGTTCGGCCTGCTTGACTTTGGTGTTGAAATCGTGCACATCGATATTAAGCCCCAGCTTAATCTCTTTGAGCTTGATAATTTTCTGGCTTTTTCGAGCCTCTTTTTCCCGCTTGGACTGCTCAAACCTGTACTTTCCATAATCCATGATTTTGCAGACCGGCGGTTTGGCATTCGGTGCGATTTTTACCAAATCGGCGTCGCGCTGCGCAGCCTTTTCCAGCGCCGTTTTGATCGGCACAATGCCAAGCTGGCTGCCGTCTGAGTCGATCAGCCGCACTTCCTTATCTCTGATTTCCTCATTGATGGAATGCTCCAGTTTGCTAATGGGTATGCACCTCCAAAAATAAATGCAACAAAAAAGGACAGATCGAATCCGTCCGTAAAAACAAGGCCGCCTACAGCCTATCGTCCATAAACCCGTGCTGCTCTGCGGCGCAAAGGTGAGAACCGGACGGTTCTGCTTTATTGTCTTTGCATATCATATCATTCCCTCACCGCTTTGTCAAGTCTTTTTTCTGTAATACTTTATTTTGGATGTAGGTGTTACAATGATATGTGACAAAAGATAAAAAAAGAGAAGCGAATAGGCGAGACCTGTGATAAGGTAAAGTAGCCAAAACAAAACCGG
>CALWVC010000168.1 GCA_944384865.1 uncultured Clostridia bacterium | reverse complement strand
GATCGGACGGCAGATAAAATGACGCCTCTACCAAATCTGTAAATTGCGTATCGGTTACAACCGCGCCTGCCTGCCGCACCAGCCGCAGCACGCCGTCATACAGCGGATATGTACAACGCGCCGTACACAGGTCGCAGGGCTGCATATACACCCGCTCGCCTGCGTCCACCGCAATTTTGGCGGTATGGGTATATGCGCGCACCAACCCGCCGCCGCCCAGCAGCACACCGCCAAAATATCTGGTTGCCACCACCGCTACATCGGTCAACTGTTCGTTTTTCAATACCTGCAACACCGGCAGTCCGGCCGTACCCTGCGGCTCACCGTCGTCTGAATAGCGCGTCTTGTTCTGTTCCCGCAGGATATACCCATATACATTGTGCGTCGCATCGGGATGCTTTTTTCGAATACGCGCGATAAACTCCAGCGCCTGCGCCTCGGTCTGCACCGGGCAGATATACCCGATAAACCTGGAGCGACGTTCTGTAAAAGCCGCTTCCGCGGCGTTGCGCACCGTCCGGTAACCGTCCATAGCTTTTCCTCCCGACCGGCTGTAACAAAAGCAAAAACCGCAACCGTTAAAAAGCGGATGCGGTCGTTGATATGCCGGATTTATTTGCTGCTCTGCTGAAACCGTCTGTTAAAGCGGTCAACACGTCCGCCGGTATCGACCAGCTTCTGCTTGCCAGTAAAGAACGGATGACACTTCGAGCAGATATCTACACGCAGTTCTTTTTTTGTAGATCTGGTTTCAAACTCGTTGCCGCAGGCGCATTTGACCGTCGCGGGGCCGTATTCCGGATGAATTCCCTGTTTCATATCCTACAGTCCTTTCTGAAAAAATACACGCAAAGGGCAACAACCACCCTTATAATCGCTTAGCTGAATAATCATAGCATAAAACCTTTGAAATTGCAAGGGTTTTTTATAATAAAAATTTTGCGTTTTTACCCTGCCGCTGATTTCCTCTTGCAAGCATCTTTGGGATATGTTAAAATATAAACAATTAAGGGTGTGAATATTTTTTGGAATTTATTATTTTCGATCTGGAATGGAACAGCGTCAAAAAACCGGATAACGAAAAATTCATCAACGAAATCATCGAAATCGGCGCCGTCTTTCTAAATGAACAACTGCAGGAAACAGACAGCTTTTCCGCGCTAATTCGCCCATCCATTTCAGAGAAGCTGAACAGCTATGTAAAATCCCTGACCCATATCCAGGAAGACCAGTTAAAAAATCAACCCGATTTTTTAACTGTCATTCAACATTTTAAGCGCTGGGCAAGCCGCAAAAACTGCGTGTTTTTATCCTGGAGCAACACCGATCTGCATGTATTGGCTGAAAATTACAACTGTTTTTTACACCAGCATACAGTAGACTTTATCCGGCAATATGCCGATCTGCAAAAATATGTTTCACTGTTTGTGAAAACCGAAAACAATAACCAAGTCTCCCTTAGCGCCGCCGCTGAACAGCTTGGAATTGATACGCAGACATTTGCGCTGCACCGGGCGCTGGACGACTGCCGCCTGTGCGCCGCGCTGCTGCGCCAAACCTATCAGAAAAAACGATTTAAGCCCTATATCAGCAATGTGCTGGCCGGCACGTTTTATGAACGGTTGCTGTTCAAACCTTATTATATCACCGACCCCGACAGCCCGCTGCTGGATAAAAAAATTTTCATGCCCCGTTGCCCGCAATGTGGCAAAAAGCTGCAAAGAACCGGAAAAATCCGTCAAAGCAACGCGCTGCTGCAAGCCAATTACCGGTGTGAAAAATGCGACGTCGCCTACCGGCTGCGCGTCAAATGTAAAAAGACCTATGACAGCGTAGATATTAAACGAAATCTGGCGCTGCGGCGCCCGAAAACCGTCGCGTCCGAGCAACCGGGCGACGCAGCCGGCTCTTGAATATCCGCTTTGAATCAGTCTTCCAACAGCCGGGCAGCCAGCGCAATCTGCGTCTCGTCAAATACAGGCACGCCGGCTTGCTGCAAATATTCTGCTGCCAGCCCCATACCGGAAATTTTTCTGCCGGTAAAGCTGCCATCGTAAATCTCCGCACTGCCGCAGGCAGGACTGCCCTGTTTCAAAATCGCACATACGACCTGCCGTTCTTTTGCCAGACGCAGCGCCCACCGGGCGCCTTTTTCATATGCTTCGGTTACATCCGCCCCTGTTTGTGTGACGATCCTGTCGCCGCGTCTCTGCGCGGGCGGCCGCGGCACCGGCAGCCCCCCGTACACCTCCGGACAAACCGGAACCAGACGACCCTGCGTCTTCCATTTTAAAAACAACGGATGCAGACAAGGCCTGGACTGCCCGTCATACCGCACATTCCAGCCATACAAACAGCCGGAAACCAGAATACTGCGCATGAACCCTCCCTCTCTTGATCTGTATACAGCGCATACGGGCTCATCCGCCCGTAATTTTCGTTATTTATTATATATTTACGTTTTTATTCTGTCAAGGCGTTTATATAATCCGCAGAAATTCAAAAAATCATTGTTAAATAATTGACAGTGACCGGATTTTGTGGGATAATTATATATTATTTATAAATGTGAACAAAGGAGGCTACATTTCAGTGGGATTTACAATTGCTGAAAAAATCATCAGAACCCATCTGGTAGAGGGCGAGGCCGTCAAAGGCAATGACATCGGCCTAAAAATCGACCAGACGCTGACGCAGGACGCTACCGGCACGATGGCGTATCTCGAATTTGAAGCGATGGGCGTGCCCCGCGTTAAAACCGAGCGCAGCGTTGCTTATATCGACCACAACACGCTACAGACCGGGTTTGAAAACGCCGACGACCACCGGTTTATCGCTTCTGTCGCCAAAAAACACGGCATCTATTTTTCCCGGCCCGGCAACGGCATCTGTCATCAGATTCATCTGGAGCGGTTCGGTATTCCCGGTAAAACGCTGATCGGCTCTGACAGCCATACGCCTACCTGCGGCGGGATCGGCATGCTGGCGTTCGGCGCCGGCGGCCTGGACGTGGCAGTGGCAATGGGCGGCGGCGCTTATCATATTACAATGCCGAAAATGGTGCGCATCAACCTGACCGGCAGGCTGCGCCCGTATGTTTCGGCCAAAGATGTGATTTTAGAGGTTTTGCGGATCATGTCGGTCAAGGGCGGCGTGGGCAAAATCATTGAATACGGCGGCGAGGGCGTTCAGACCTTAAGCGTGCCGGAACGCGCCACCATCACCAATATGGGGGCGGAACTGGGCGCTTCTACCTCTATATTCCCGGCGGACGAGATCACCCGCCAGTTTATGGAGGCGCAGGAGCGCGGCGGCGATTTTGTTCCGGTTTATGCAGATGACGATGCAGTTTACGACGAGATCATTGATATTGACTTATCGGCATTGCGGCCGGCGGCCGCCATGCCCCATATGCCGGACAATGTCAAATCTGTTGCCGAGATCGGCCGGATTAAGGTCGATCAGGTGCTGATCGGCTCCTGTACCAATTCTTCTCTGCGGGATATGCTGCGGGTCGCCGCAATTTTAAAAGGCAAAACGGTACATCCTGGCGTAAGC
>CALWVC010000167.1 GCA_944384865.1 uncultured Clostridia bacterium | reverse complement strand
TGTGCCGGTTTGCGCATATATTCCGGCAACGCCGTATACCGTTTCCGCCGCACTGCCTGCTCCAGCTCCTGTACCGGCACCACCGACGGATGCAGCAGCATCGGCATCGGATCCTTTTCGCTGAACAGCGCTTTCAAGATTGTTTTCAAATTATGAAAATCATGTCGCACCAGTAAAAAATCAAATTCGGAAACATCCGGCGCGATTTCCCGAATCAACGCCCAGGTCTGCTGCGTCTCGTCCTGCTCGTCCAAATGCCATTCGTCTAAAAGCCGCCGGGCCTGCTCTACCGATTCCGTCGCCGCCAACTGCCGGATCTGCTCCGGGGTCAGCAGTCTGTTTTCATTCATCCGAATCCGCGCCACCGCGGTGGTATATTCGGTTTCCTTCACCGGATCACCTCCGTCAGTCAAATAACAGCCGGTATACCTGCTGCGTCAGTTCCTCTCGCCGCTGCGCAAGCAGCGCCGCAAAACTGCAATTGATATCCACATTCCCATACCGCAGCACAAACCCGCCGTCTATCGTCTCGTCCGGCTGCTCACGCAATTGCAGCTTCCGGCTCTCCCCCAGCGCCGCATCTATCAGATGCATAAAGCCGCTGGGCATCCGTTTTCGATCGGACGCAGATAACACCAGTTCGCCTGCTGCAGGCCTGGCATATTGTAAAATCAAATCTTTTAAGACTGTAAAATAACGATCGTCGTCCAGCTGCCTGAGCCGCTGCACACTTAAATCAAAGACCCGGTCGATCACCCTGTTTTTTGCCTGCAATAGCTGCTGCTTTTCATCCCGTTCCACATCGGATTCCGCCGCGCGCTTGATCTGCTGCGCCTGCTCCTGCGCCCGGGCCAGCACCTGGTCACACAGCAACGCAGCCTGCTGTTCGGCCTGTTGCAGCTGTGCGGCTGCATCCACACGGGCCTGCTCCAACAGTTCCTGTGCCTCGCTGTGTGCAGATTCCGCAATCCGTCGGGTAATAGTTTCAATACCAGCCATCATACAACACAAATCCTTTCGGAAAACCCGTTACACCTGCATCCCTGAAATCGGCAAAACCGCCAGAATCGAAATCAGAAAGGACAACAGCGCATAAAACTCCACCAGTGTGGTCGAAACGATCGCTTTAGAGGATTCCTCCGGACGTTTGGCAACAATGGAAATGCCCGCCGCGGCCGCCCGTCCCTGCGCGATTGCCGACAGCAATCCGCCGAAGGCAACCGGCAAAGACGCCGCAAAATACAGCAGCCCCTGGGTTAGTGAAATATCATAATTTCCGCCGATAATACCGGTGTTCAAAAAGATCATCACCGTTACCACAAAACCATATAGCCCCTGTGTACCAGGCAGCAACTGCAACACAATCATCTTACCAAATTTAGACGGATCCTCCGCCACTACGCCCGACGCAGCCTCCGATGCAATACCGACGCCCTTCGCCGAACCGATACAGGCAAACAGCGTCGCAAACGAAGCCCCCAAAAGCGCCCAAAAGATACCAGAGCTGAACATTTCCATTGATGACTCATCCTTTCTGATGTATGGATCTTTATTATACCGGCAAGCAAAATACTGATCTCAGCGCGTCATATTTTGAACATTGCCGTCACAGCTGAAGCACACTATAAAACCGGATGGCTGCTATTTTTTAAACCGAAAATATCTGGTCTTTGCCGCAAACGGCTTAAACAAACGGCCGCCCCCCTGATAAAATTTTGAGAAAAACTCTACATACTGCAGCCGGATTGTATGCACATATGCGCCCAGCGCGTTCATTGCGAGGCTGATCGCCGTTCCAAACAGAAACACAACGATAAAGATTAACACGCCCACGACCCCGTCGGACATGGTTCCCAGCATATTGACTACCTGCGCCAGCACACCGGTGGCCAAGCCCAACGCCATCAACCGGGAATAGGATAAAATATCGCTTGCATAAGACGTGATATCATACAAGCTTGCTATACCGGAAATCACTTTACCGATTCCCTTCTTATGCCGACCCTGGGTCAATATCAATCCTGCGGCGCCGCCAACGGCGACCCAGGCGCCGACAGCGATCAGCGGCGACATATCCATCGCCGTGCCTGTCAATAACAGCAAAAGTGCTGCAATGGTCACCATCCATAACCCCACGTCAAACAGCGCGTCTAAAACCTTCCCGCTTTTACACAGACTGATAAGCCGGATCGTCATACCGGTATAAATATGCACCACACCCAGCGCAAGACCAAAAATCAACAACGTCAGCGGTTGCTCCAGCGGGTTGAGCCACACCGGTTTGACAATGATTGCGTGCCCGAAAAAATTACCGGATATCTGTTGCAGTAAATCACCGAAATAGCTGCCAAACAGCACGCCCCAAAAGATGGTGGAAATCCCGCCGAGCAAAAACAGCTTTAAATTGTTTTTCAGCCCTTCTTCCGGGTGAAATTTCAACAATGCCACCGCACAGGCCAACGTTACCAATAAGCCATATCCCGCATCCGACAGCATCAGCCCGAAAAACAGATAGAAAAACAACGCCATCACTCCGGTGGGGTCAATATCGCCTTTTCCCGGCGGCGAATACATATTCACAATACCCTCGCACGGACGGGCAAAGCCATTGTTGTGCAGTAATACAGGAAGATCTTCGTCCGGCTCCGGATCCCGCAGCTGCACCGCCGCGGCAAACCGTCTCTCAAGTTCTTCTTTTAAGGCCGCTGCATGCGCCGCCGGGATATAACCGTCCACCACCAGGGTGTTGCGGCTTTGCAATTGCTGCCCATAAGCGGCGTACCGGTCGGCGCGCATCGTATAAAAATCTACAGCAAACTGAATATCCGCCCGCCGGTCTGCAAATCCGACGATCAGCGACCGGATAATCCGTTCATCCTGCTCCAGCGCATCTCTGCGAGACTGCAACAGCTTCACCTGCTCCTTTACGGCGATCTGTCGTTCTTCATACGGCGCAGCGACAAATCCCAATGCCTGCAACGTCTTCCCCAGCGCGGGCTCATCCGTTTTCAAACACACTGCAACTATACAGGTTTGTTTTTCCCCGGTGCTGATAATCTCCAACGCATATGGATACCCGTCTCCGATCCGCTCCCGCAGCGCCTGCTGCGTATAAATTCCCTCCACCGCGCCAATCCATATTGTCGTGTATCGGGTGCCTCTGGTCATCATGGGAACATCTAACGGCAAATATGGCCGCAATGTATCCAGCAACACGGTAATCCGCTCAACTTCAGCTCTGCATTGGTTTTGCTGCCGCTCCAGTTCCACCAGATCATAACAAAATTCCATCGTTCTAGCAGCCTGCTCCTGCCGGACGATATATTCCTGTTCGTCCAGCAAAGCCCGGCCGTTCAGCGCCGCAAAGATCGAAGATTTCTCCGGCGTCGTACGATCCAGAAGAGCCAGCGCCTGCTGCGCAACCTGTGCTGTTCGGGCATAAGCGGCGCGCTGCGCCGACGTATCTTCAAATTCAAACCGTTCCAGCATCCGCGGTTTTTTCAATTCTACAACGCCACGCCTTTGCAAAAACCCCATCAGCGCCCGACGATCCGAACGCATACATGC
>CALWVC010000166.1 GCA_944384865.1 uncultured Clostridia bacterium | reverse complement strand
GGTGATGGAGCGTCCACCGGCGCCAGAGATTCGGTAGACGCTCAACTCACCGAACGTACAACTGGCGAGTTGTTTTTGCCGCCGTTTATTAAAGCGCTTCAGGCTGGCTGTAAAACGGTAATGACCGCTTATGGCTCAATTGATGGAACGCCGATGACCGCGCATACCCGTCTGCTGCGTCAGGTGCTCAAGCAGGAGCTTGGATTCGATGGGTTTGTCGTCACCGATTACAGTAATGTAGATTCGCTGGGCTGGCAGCAAAACGTGGCTGAAAATGATGAGCAGGCGGCTCTGTTGGCGGCGATTGCCGGCAATGATATGATTATGCACGCGCCGGGCTTTTATGAAAGCGCGATCCGGCTGGTTCAGTCTGGCAGATTGAATATAGAGGTGATTGATCAGGCGGTGCTACGGATTTTAGAGCAAAAATTTATGTTGGGACTGTTTGAACATCCGTTTGACCGGCCGGATACGGCGATAGCCTGTAAACAGCATCGGGATAAAGCGCTGGAGGTTGCGCAGAAGAGCATCACGCTATTGGAAAACCGGAACGATACACTTCCGCTGGATGCCGGCTGCATTCGTACAATTGCGGTGGTAGGACCAAATGCCGACGATCTGTCGGCACAGTATGGTGACTGGGTGGAAGAGGGAATCGAGAACAGCGAAACCTCTAAAATGTATGCGAAAACCATGCTGCAGGGGATTCGGGAATATGCGCAGCCAAGAGGAATACGGGTTTTGTATGAAAGGGGCTGTTCGGTTTCGGATCCATCTGTCGATGAGATCGATAAGGCAGTGGCGGTTGCCCGGCAAAGCGATGTGGTTGTGGCGGTTGTCGGCGATGACCGGTCGCAGAATGGCGAATATAAGGACCGGGCCAATCCGGTATTGGGCGGTCTGCAGGAACAATTGCTGGATGCACTGCGAAAGGTGACAGACAAATTGGTCGTAGTGTTGGTCAACGGTAAGCCGCTGTGTATAGAGCATGCAGCGCGGCAATGCGATGCGCTGGTTGAGACGTTCAACAGCGGCATGTGCGGCGGTACGGCTTTGGCAAATATCCTGTTTGGTGAAATCAATCCGAGCGGTAAGCTTCCGATTTCGTTTCCACGACATGTGGGGCAGCAACCGGTCTATTATAACCAGCCCCGTGGATGGCACGGCGGTAAATACATGGATCAAAATGAAAAACCGCTGTATCCGTTTGGGTATGGATTATCTTATACCACCTTTGCGTATAGTGATCTGCAGGTTTCCCAGATCGAATTTAACAACTCAATTGAACATCTCAAAGTATCGGTTAGGGTTATGAATACAGGCGAGAAAGCCGGGACGGAGGTTGTGCAGTTGTATGTTCGAGATATGTATTCCAGCGTGATGCAGCCGGTTATGGAACTGAAGGGGTTTGAACGGGTGGATTTGCAGCCCGGTGAGCAGAAACAGATTGTTTTTACATTGCCGGTGCGGGAATTGCGTATCCTGCGTCCGGATCTGGTCAGTGAATTGGAGCCCGGTGCATTTAAACTGATGGTGGGCGGTAGTTCAGACGCGGAGCTTTTACATATTGATGTATTTGCAAAATAGCGTTGTAAAGGCCGATATTTACGCTGTAAATGTCGTGTTGTGTAATTTCCGGGTTATATTTGAGCGCTGTGGCTTTAATATAATCAACGCAGAAGGTTGTCAATACGGCCGCCGTGCGTGTAAGTCTGCCGTTAAGGTGAAAATAAGTCCTCTCTGCTATCGGAACAGAGAGGACTTTGCGTTGCATAAAGCAGATATTTTAAAATGATGGAGCTGCAAGTGTCTGTAAGCGCGGGGTTATTGCAGTGTCGTATCGCCACGCAGCATTACGTGGTGGTTATAATGTTCCAATGCGGACGACGTCTGTGAAGCGCTGCGGCAGAGTGGATATACGCACCCTGTTTGTAAAGCGCAAGCTGTGTTTTCACCGGCAATTAAAAAATACCGTCGTGTGCTGCTGTGTTGAATCGGCTGCTGTAAATTTTTATATCTCAAACTGTTCACCTTAGTGTTATTGTTTGAAATTAAAAATAAAATACGGGTCTGTTATATTATGAAATTTAGAAAAACCAAATATCACAGGGCGACAGAAGTGGTAAATGCTGATATGCTGTTTATATTCACTCTTTGGGGACAAAGGACAGAACTGTCGGGATAGCTCCAATCTTCGGCTAAAAACTTTAGCTTCTTTTTGTATAACATGTTGAATCATTCAGCTTAAAATGCGTTTTACCACAGTGCTGATGCTTTTATACAGAATAAATGCCAAGATTGAGTTGATACCGGCCTTGAGCAGGTTGAATGGAATAATGGCGGGAATCAGCAATTGTGCCACCGCCTGTGTGGGAACACCCATGAACAGCGGCGTGATAATCAGGTTGGCAACGATCATCACCACGACCCAGGCCAGCGTGCCGCAGCACAGCGCGACTAAAGCGCCCTTGAGCGTGCGGTGGTATTTATAGATCAGACCGGCGGTGAGAACATAAGTTCCGGTGGCTATAACATGCATCAGGCCGCCGTATAGCCCATCAGAACTGGCGGTGATCATTTGGATGACCGAAACAATCACGGTGTTTATCAGGCCGGCAGCCGGACCGAATAAAAAGGTACAGATGATAATCGGGATATCCGCCGGATCATAGACCAGAAACGGCAGCGCCGGAAATGGTATTCGGATTACATACATCAACAAGATGGCAATCGCACAGAACATTGCGGTAACGGCGATTTTTACCAGCGTGTTTTTTTCGAAACGCTGCTTTTTTAAGGTTTGTGAGATTTTCATTCTGACATAACTCCTTTTCGTGTGTCTTGACAGACGAAAACGCTCTGATTGAAAAGCAATCAGAGCGCCGAAAACCAATGATCGTTTCTTCTTTCATCCGGACTATACCGTCGGCTTCGGAATCGCACCGAATCAACCAAAACAGGCTCGCGGGCTTGTCGAAAACATCGCATTACCGCCGGTGGGGAATTACACCCCGCCCTGAAGACACAATTTATTTTTGTTTATTATATGCCGGTATAGTCCATATGTCAAGAGTAAAAGCTAAAAAATCGGTATTTGCCAATAAAAAGTGTTGACAATAACAAATGGTTGCGCTATAATTGTATAGCCGCTTATTGTGGGCAAACAAGAGGAGATATACTCCCGCCTATGGATAGCGAGTCTATAACGAAGAAGGTTCGAATATGTACGCGATTTTTGAAACCGGCGGAAAGCAGTATAAAGTCGAAAAAGGCGATGTGGTATTCGTTGAAAAGCTTTCTGCGGCTGAGGATGAGGTTGTAACCTTTGACAAGGTGTTGTATCTGGACAATGGAAAGAAAGGCGCCAAAATCGGTACGCCTTATGTAGCGTCTACTTTAGTCGCTGCTAAGGTGCTCAAGCAGGGTAAGGATAAGAAAATTACCGTTTTTACGTATAAGCCCAAGAAAAATGAGAAACGGAAACTGGGTCACAGACAGCCTTATACCAAGCTGGAGATTATTGCGATGGGTTCTACTGCCACAGTGAATAAGGCGGTAAAGTCGTCTG
>CALWVC010000165.1 GCA_944384865.1 uncultured Clostridia bacterium | reverse complement strand
ACGCCGCCGTCAGACACAGCAAAAATCCCGCGGTATACGCCATACCGGGAACGGATTGCCGATCGGGCAGGCTGTTTGCCCGGCCATTCGGCTGTTTTGATCGCTCTTGACCCGCCGGCCGATTTTCCAGACGACCGATCTGTTTATGTACCCCGCTGTTTTCATGTTGATCGTTCTGTTTATCCATCAGTACGCATCTTCTCCTTTCCTGCCGCTATCGACGCTGTTTACCCTCTATACGCTTTTCCATACGGTTTCCGGTAAACGCACATTGAAAAAACAAGGAGCGGTCTCACCCGGAAACCGCTCTTGATAACAAAATGAACCGTCTTAATCCATCGCGGTATAACTACCGTCTTTAATATACATACCCTTTGGATCTTTGGTAGGTTCGCCGTTTTCATCCCAGGTCATGGTTCCGGTTACGCCATCAACCGTGATTTGTGTCATTGCCGCTTTCAGCTTTTCACACAGATCAGACACAGAAATAGAAGCGTTGTCGATACCTGCCTGCTCCATCGCCGCCTTGATGGTATAAATCGCATCATAAGCGTCCGCCGCAAACTGATTGGGGATCTCATTATTGTATTTAGCTTTATAAGCGGCGGTGAAGGTTTGCGACTTCTCATCGCTGGCATCCGCCGCAAACGGCGTTAACAACATCACACCTTCAGCCAATTGACTGTCATTGCCCAGCTGTTGAACAATACTATCCAGTCCGTCACAGCCAAAATACTGCGTCTCCAGCCCGGCGCTGTTCGCCTGTTGCAGAATCAACGCGGCCTGCTGATAATAAATCGGTAAAAACACCAGCTCTGCGCCGCTGGATTTGATCTGTTGCACCGCAACCGAAAAATCGGTGTTGTTGCTGGAGGTAAACGCCTGCTCACTGACGATTTCCAAACCCAGTTCGTCTGCTTTCTCCTTAAAGGTTCTGTAAATACCCGAAGAATAGGGATCTGAGCTGTCATAAATCACAGCGATTTTTGAAGCCAGCTGTCTGTCAGAAATATACTGCGCAGACGCAGCGCCCTGGTTATCATCACTAAAGCAGATTCGGAACGTATTTTCATATTTTGTGCACTCCACCGCTGAGCCGGACGGCGTCAATTGGAACATATTATCTTCATAAGTTAAATCTTTAACTGCCAGACAGGGCGCGCTGGTCACTGTGCCCATCAAGATCTTGCAGCCCTCATCCTTTAACAGACCATAAGCGGTAATAGCCTTTTGGGCGTTATTTTCATCATCTTGAAAATCCAGTTCCAGCTGAATCCCGTTTACGCCGCCTGCGGCATTGATCTCGTCAATCGCCAGCTGCGCGCCGTTTTCAACGGCTGTACCATAAGACGCTGTCTGGCCGGTAAGCGGCCCGATACCGCCGATCTTCAGCACCGTCGCAGAATCTTCTGGGCCGCCGCAGGACGCAAGACTTCCCGCCATTAACACGGCAGCCAGCCCTGCACACAACAATTTGGCTAATTTGTTCATCTTGTTTCCCTCTCTTACCAATAAAATATACCGTCTATCTAGACGTTGGTTTTATTTTATGGCAAAATTGTGTTTTTGTCAATATATATATTCACATGCCTCTATAGGCAGACATTCGCTTTGCTTTTACATGCGTTTCCGCTAAGCTGACAAATTTAAATGTTGCATTGCATACAATTATTTGATAAAATATAGAAAAAATAAAGTAGTTATATGCTTTAATTTGGGGGAGATCAAAATGGATAAACATGTAAATTTGCAATCATCGTCCACACAGCAATCATCTTTACCGTCAAAACCATCCGTTCCACCGCCCGATTCTGGTGCTGATTCTGCTGTCCTCGCAGTGAAAGCCGCCGGTTCTTCATCGCTGTTTCTGGCTGCGGTAGTGTTGTACACATTCATCGCACTTTTAGACGGTATCGCACTTTTCAACCATGATGTCAATTCGCCATTTGCTTCCGTGTTTATGATTTTGACCGAATCTACACGGCAGTCATTTGCATTTACGTGGAAAGCACAGATAGATTTCACAGCATTGATTGTTGGCATTGCAGAATTTGTTTTGGTTCTGTTAATTCTTTCCGGTCTGTGGCTGTTTTTCTTCTCGTCAAAAAGCCGAAAAAATTCTGTATCTACCATTGGGTTGACTATGATCCAAACAGTGGTTATTATCCGAATAATTGGTATCTGCATAATAGGGCTGATCGGAATAATGCAGCTGATTATGGACGCAAAAAAACTGCTCATAGCTATCGGATACATACCTGGCTTATCCACGATCCATACGGCAGGGGCTGTCATTGCAGTTATACTGGTTTTCGCTCTGTTTATACTGCTGTTGGTCTACTATATCAAAATCACACAAACGATCACGGCCGTTCGGGAAACCGCACAAATCAAAATTCCCTATGACCAAATCTCAACTTTGATAATCGTCATTAACTGCGTATCGGCAGCCTGTTCCATTTTTTCCGGCATAACTACCATCCTCTATGGCGGCAGTCCCCGACTGTTTCTGTCTGAATTATTGACTGCTGCGTTTTTAATCATAATCTCAATCAGTGTGCTTCAATATCGGACTCGCATACGCCAATTAAAAACAGCATCAAAACCGGTTGTGTAAAAACACGGCCGCTTCGGAGACCCCAGGCGCTTACAAGATATGCAAAGCCAATATACCGGCATTAACAGCACATATTAGAGGCGTATTTTCGTCGAGTAAAACGGCGCTATATGGAAGTTCCTGATTGACAGAACTTCAGATTACAGGCTGATCCAGCGCTGATCATATATCCGGGTAACCCGGTACTTTCTTTCACATATCCGAACTATCGGGCGGATCTGGCATTCAATGCCGGGATAACAACATTCAGCGGCAACTATGTCATAATCTTAAAAAACAATTACAAGTGTAGATCGGGGCAGCCGTTTTCCGGCATCTACCACCTGTTCTTAAAAGAAATTATGCGTATAAAACCAGGGTTCAAACCAATATCGTGTTTCCCGACGGGATATTCCTGGAACGGGTTGATGCCGTCAAAATTTACTATGGTGACGTCGATACGGTATAGTTTTTTAATCGCAAGAATAGGAGAATTCTTTCGATTATGTAAATTACAGTGTAATCGCCCCCTATAACAACGTCACATAATCCCTATATATTCTGATCAATATTTGATTACATCACCAATATGATAATTATTTATAAATTGAATTACACTACAACATAAATTTCAATTTGAGATGTAAGCAGCAGTTTATCGGTTTTATTACACGTCGCGTTAAACAACATGTGGATGCATACATGCCACTGCAACCGAAAATAATATCTGTAACCATTCACTTTTACTTCTTTGTTGCTTATACTACTTCAGGCAAAAAATCCTGATACAACATAAAACTGCCATGAGAGAATTACTCTCATGGCAGTTTTGCATTTGTCATAAACCAGTCAATTCTGATCCGGTCTGTAATACCGGCATGAAATCTATGGCTTATCTATGAAACGACTCTTACCGCTTTTTGGATTTGAACAGCACCACACCCGCAGCAGCCGCCAGTATCAGTGCGCCAACAGGCATTGCTACCGCGCCCATATCC
>CALWVC010000164.1 GCA_944384865.1 uncultured Clostridia bacterium | reverse complement strand
CTGCTCGCCGGCATACACCGCCGTCTTATCGTCAAACCGCACCGTCATGGTACCGGCCGCCCGGCTGATTTGCCCCAGTGTGCCGATATCGCCGTTAAATACGCCGTTGCCCTTGGTGCCGTCGTCTTTCTCCCAGCCTACATCGTAATTGTTTTTGACCTGCATCACCTTGTCGCCTTCGCGCATCACAAAACCCTTGTGCTGCATCTCGGCTTTTTCCGGCGCGGGCGGATTGATCAGCTGCTGAATCAGATTGTTCAGATTCATGGTGCCGCTTTGCCGCTTACGCGACGGGCATAAAATCTGAATATCCCGCGCCGGATCAAAACCATACGCCCTGCCCAGCCGCTGGCAAAACAGATCGCCCGCAAGCTCGGCTGCGCCCGCCGCGGTTTTGCGGTTCATAAAAAAGAAATCGCTGTTTTTATCCTGCAATTCCGGCATCTGCCCGGCGATAATCCGGTGGGCATTGGTGATGATCCTGCTTTGCATCGCCTGCCGGAACACCCGCTTCAGCCGCACTACCGGCACCGCGCCGGAATCGATCAGATCGTGTAATACGTTGCCCGCGCCCACCGATGGAAGCTGGTCCACATCCCCGACCATGATCAGCCGGCAATGCACCGTCATCGCCCGCAACAGCGCGTCAAACAGCCGGATATCCAACATGGAAAGCTCGTCGATCACAATCACGTCCTGGCTCAGCGGATTGGTCTCATTGCGCTTGAAAACCTGCTGTTCTTCTTCACCCCACTCTACTTCCAGCAGCCGGTGAATGGTCTTGGCCTCTCTGCCACACAACTCAGACATCCGCTTCGCCGCCCGGCCGGTGGGCGCGGCCAGCGCAATATTGGCTCCCGCCTCAGACAACAGCGTAATCATGGCGTTGAGCGTCGTGGTCTTTCCGGTTCCCGGCCCACCGGTCAACACCAGAATCCCCTCCGACAGCGCTGACGCAATGGCCTGTTTCTGAAAACTGTCATAGATGATGCCGTTTTGTTCCTCAATCTGCGCCAATCTGGACATATGCACCGGGATCTCCGCCGGCGGCGCCTTGCGCATCAGTGCGATCCGGTTGGCGCAATACCGTTCAGATTGATACATATACGGCAAAAAGATCATCTGCCGCCCGTCTAATTCTACCCCCGCCAGCGCGCCGGCGTCCAGCATCTGCTGCGTTTGCCCGGCGACCTCCGCCTGTTGCATACGCAGCAGCCCCGCCGCCACGCTGCACAGCTTGTCCGCCGGCAGGCAGGTATGCCCGTTTCCCAGGTTGTGCCGCAGCACATGGATCACTCCCGCCTGCACCCGAAAGCGCTGCTCCACACTGTCGGGCAGCGCGGCGGCAATCTCGTCTGCCCGCAAAAAGCCGATGCCGATGTGTTCGTCACACAGCATATACGGATTGGCCAGCACCTGCTCGACGCTGCCGGCGCCCAGCTTTTTATAGATGCGCATCGCCTCGGCAGCGGTGATACCGTAAGAGGCCAGCTTGAGCATCACTTCCCGCACACCAAACTGGTTTTTATATTCCTCGCTGATTTTTTCAGCCTTCTGCATGGAAATACCCCGGATGGTCGCCAGCCGTCCGGGTTCGTTTTCCAATATTTTTAGTGTATCCTCACCGAATTTTTCGACAATGGCGGCGGCCGTCACCGGCCCGACGCCCTTCACCGCCCCGGAAGAAAGATATCTTAAAATCTCAGCGGCCGAAGCCGGCAAACTGCGTTCGCAGACCTGCGCTTTAAACTGCGGCCCATAGGTCGGGTGCACAACATAGCTGCCCTGCAGCGTCAATTGCTCGCCCACATGCACATAGGGCAAAGTCCCCACCACCGTCACCTGTTCATAGCCGTTGTTCAGCTCCAATACGCAATAGCCGGTGTCCGTATTTTGATATGTAATGGTCTCTACCGTGCCCTTTAACAGCTCCGATTGCTCCATAAACCGACTTCCCCATTTATAAAAACTCCTGCAGCTTTTGTGGCAGCTCCTGCCTGTCATACAACGGAATATGCTCCCGCCGGCAGAGAATCTCACACGCCAGCGCCGCCTGATCGGGCAGCCCGCAGTCTACCGCCACAACCCGGTCTTTCTGCAAAAAATCATAGCGCTTCTGCTGGGCCAGGATGGTTGACAACACAAAATCTGCGTGTTCCCCCTGCAGTTTCACGATTCGAAGATGTCCGCCGTTCTCCGGGCCGGAAAAAACCCGATAAGAAATGGCGCGGATGATCGACGTCAGACCCACCACAGATAAAATCGCTGCTACAATATACAATACCGCTTCCATGCCGCAACGCTCCCTTTTTTTGATGCTATTCTATCATACGGCGAGCGTCTGTCATGGTGCATGTACATATTTATAAAAAGTATACCACATTTTCGGGTAAAGAAACAGGTTTTTTTACAAAAACGGCCGCTTTTTCATAGACAGCAAAAAGCGTGTGCTAAAATAGCACACGCTTTTTTCACATCAATCAATAGCCCAGATATGGCCGAGGGTTTACCGCAGATCCATTGATCAACACCTCAAAGTGCAAATGCGGCCCGGTGGCGTTCCCGGTCTGCCCGACCGCTGCGATTACATCCCCCTGTTCTACGGTGTCGCCTGCTGAAACATACAGCTGGCTGCAGTGCGCATACCGCGCTTGTGTACCGTCTGCATGGGTAATAATCAACTGTTTGCCGTAGCCGCCGGTGGTCTTGACCATTGTCACCGTTCCGGCCTTTGCCGCATAAATATCTGTTCCCTGATAGGCCGCGATATCCACGCCGGTATGCCCTTGATAGCCCCAATAGCCGCAACTCACATAACAATTGGATCCATTGCGGTTTACCGGCCAGATATAGCCGCTGTCTGCTGCGGTCTGGGTGCTTTTTGCTCCCGCTTTATAGGTCACCGACGCCGTCACCGGTTTTGTGCCCACAATGATCTGTTCTGCTACCGGCGCTTTTACGATTTCTGCCTCTAAAATTTCATCAGCCGCCAAGCGGCCGTCTATATAGGTCAGTTGTGAAACGATGCGCAGCTGGCCTGTCTGCCCCGCAATTGTTTTGCTGTAGCCCACGTTTTTTGTATCGTCCTGCACTTCCACCGTCTCATAGGCCATTTCCTGCTGGATCGTCTCGGTCACCAGCGCTTTGGTCGACAGGTTCAGCGCGCCGACAGCCTGCGCGACGTCCTGCCGGAGCACATCCTCGGTATAAACGCCGTTTCTGGTCTCAACATCACAGTTAAACGCAATCTGCGCGTTTGCATACTGCGCCGCCGTCTCCGCTTTACAGGCTGCAAGCGCCTGTTGGATCTGCTGCGCATCCGTTGCGGCAAACGCCAGCTCGTCGTTTATATACAGGCCATATGCCGAAACCAGCCCTTCTTCAGAGGCTATAATGGTCTGCGCCAGCTCTGACGCATCGCTGAGCCGGTCTTTATGCACCACTTCAAACTGATATTCGAGCTGCGCGAGGCCGTCGGTATTTCCCTGCACCGTATTTAAAACCTGCTGCCGGGCAGTATCGGCGACCGCCTGCTCCTGCACATAGCCGATGGTCTCGCCCGCATGGCAAACCGCCACCGCCACCGTCATATCCGACAGCG
>CALWVC010000163.1 GCA_944384865.1 uncultured Clostridia bacterium | reverse complement strand
CATCGGTTCTGTAAAGAGGTAAACCGACGTTTTGATCGGGAACTTTCCTTTTTGCGCAGCCGTCCGACGATTTTGGAAACACCGGACTATATATTTGTGCATAGCGGGATTCCCCATGAGCGGCTGTGGGAGCTGAAAGGAACTGCCGCATGGCCGTATTTGAAAACAGATCTGTTTATGCGCCAGGAATATTGTTTTGACAGATGGGTGATCGTCGGAGATATGCCCTCTACGTTATATAACATGCACCGCCATGACTGTAACCCGATTGTGGATCATCAGCGGCATAAAATGAGCATAGACGGCGGCTGTGGTCTGAAAGTTTATGGGCAGCTGAATATGCTGTGTATACAGGAAGGCGATTTTGATTTTCAATATTATGACAATCTGCCAAAGGCTGTCATTCAAACGCCGCAGCAACCCTCGGCGGATTCGGTACAGGTGACTTATCTGAAACCGGAGGTTGCGCTGATACAAAAAGGACCGCGTCGAAGTCTGGTGCGGCATGTTGTCACCGGTCGGGAGCTGTGGGTACATAACGGTTGGCTGCGGTATCGTGATGGACAGTGGAGTGTAAAAGACGATTATACCGATTATAAAATCGGGGTGCAGCCGGGAGATGTCGTGTCTGTTGTTTTACAGCAGGACGGCGACTGGCTGATAAAGAAAGACGGGATTGCCGGTTGGTATACCGGCGATCTGGAACTGGTTTGATGAAAAGCGTTGATGCAGCAAGCATCGCAATTTTTAACGAAAACGTTTTTCACGTTTTTTGATATAATTCTTGTGAATATATTTTAAAAATATTTACGGGTGAATCGGTGATAGAATGAAACATGTGTTTATTATCAACCCGGCGGCGGGTCGGGCCGGGGCAACAGATCTGATTCCGGCGATTCATCGCTATTTCAAAACCCATGGCGGTAGCTATGAAATTGCGTTGTCTGCTTATGAACACCATGCGATGCATTTGGCAAAGCAATATGCACAGGCGGGTTTTCCGGTGCGGTTGTATGCTTGTGGCGGCGACGGTACGTTATTTGATGTTGTGAATGGATCGGCGGGATATTCCAATGTGGAAATCGGTGCGATTCCGTTTGGCAGCGGCAATGACTTTATTCGCACCTTCGGAGATACCAGCCGCTTTTTGGATCTGAACGCACAGGTCTGCGGCAGCGCGATCCCGGTAGATCTGATCCGTTTTGAGGATATTTACGCTATTAACGCCTGTTCGCTGGGGATGGACGCCGCGGTGGTGGATCATAAAAACAAGCGAAAATGGCTGCATCAGACCGCCGGAGCGATGGCTTATTCGGCAGCGCTGTTTATTTCATTTTTATCGGATATTAAAAATTATTTTATTGTGACGATAGAGGACGAAGAACCCATAGAACGGGATTTTCTGTTTGTGGTGGCCGCCAACGGCCGGTTTTACGGCGGCGGTTATCAGCCCGCGCCCGGTGCATTGCTGGATGATGGATTGATGGATGTTTTATTGGTGAACGCAGTTTCGCGAACCAAGGTTGTATCCATGCTTTCAAAATATCGCAGGGGCTTGCACGTTTCTGATTCTGCATTATGTACGCTGCGTACGGTTCGGAAGCTGACCGTGCAGGCGGCGCATCCTGTGCCGGTCAATATAGACGGAGAGATTTATCATCGTGAAAAGGCTGAATTTGAGTTGCTGCCGCATGCCGTTCAGTTTATCCTGCCCTCGATAGTGACGGCAAAGGATAAGCGTCTGGAAAAGCTTCGGCAGGCGATGGGTCCGATGCCCAGATATGACTGTGAGCAGCAGGAGAGCTCCACATTGAAATCGTAAATGGTATGGTGTAAAGCAGGTTGTACAGCCGTCTGTTTTACAGACGGCTGCTTTCAGATTTGAACAGGTTAAAACTACGGCGGTCTGGGTGGCGACAAATTTTATAGAAAAAAACAGTTGATAGTTGGATGGTTTTCTGCCATAATATAAGGTAAAAGAGTTGCGACTGTTTCAGTGGCGCAAGAACTATAGGAGCGAATGGGTTTGGATTGGAAAAAGCTAAGCGAATTATTGTTTCCGGATATTGAAAAAACGCCGGCAGATTATGAGGCGCAGTATCCGCCCCGGCAGTTGCCTGAGGGCGCGGTTGTCACGCGGATGGCGCCGAGTCCAACGGGATTTGTGCATCTGGGCAATCTGGTGCAGGGACTGACGGCCGAACGGCTGGCGCATCAGTCCGGCGGCGTGCTGTTTTTGCGTGTAGAGGATACTGACGCCAAACGCGAGGTGGCGGGAGCAGTAGAAATTTTGATTGACGCGCTGCAATATTATCATATTCGGTTTGACGAGGGTGCAACCGTTGAGGGGAATGTTGGCGATTACGGTCCATACCGGCAGCGGCAGCGTCGGGACATTTATCGCGCGTATGCTAAAACGCTGGTAGAACAGGGGTTGGCCTATCCCTGTTTTTGCACCGAGCAGGAGCTTGCAGATATGCATCGGCAGCAGGAGCAGCAAAAGGCAAACTTCGGCTATTTTGGAAAATGGGCAATCTGGCGCGACCGGCCGCTGGAGGATATTCAGCCGCGGTTGGAGGCTGGCGAACCATGGGTGCTTCGGTTTCGTTCCACCGGTAGTATTGAAAACAAGATTCGGTTTACCGATCTGATTAAGGGAAAACTGGAATTGACCGAAAACGATATTGATCATGTGTTGTTGAAATCTGATGGTATTCCGACTTATCATTTTGCGCATGTGATAGATGATCATCTGATGCGAACCACCCATGTGGTTCGGGGAGACGAGTGGTTGTCTACGCTGCCGTTTCATTTGCAGCTGTTCCGGGCGCTGGGTTTTAAGCCGCCAAAATATTTGCACATTGGGCCGTTGATGAAGATGGACGGTATATCCAAGCGCAAGCTTTCCAAACGGAAAGATCCGGAGCTGGCGCTGACCTTTTACCAGGCGGAGGGCTTTCCGCCGGAGTCGGTATATGAATATCTGATGACTGTTTTGAACTCTAATTTTGAAGATTGGCGGCGCGCCAATGCAGATGCAGATATACAGACGTTCCAATTTTCAGTGAAAAAAATGAATCCGGCTGGTGCGCTGTTTGATCCGGACAAGCTGAAGGATGTTTCCAGGAATGTGATCTCCCGGATGGATGCGGCGCAGGTCACGCAGCAGGTTTTGGAGTGGGCGCAGCAGTATGATCCCGGGTTTTATGCGTTGTTAGCAGCTGATCAGCAGTATACCGCCGGTATCTTTGATATTGACCGGGGCGGCAAAAAGCCTCGTAAAGATCTGGCTAAATGGTCGGAGGCCAAAGGATATGCGGCTTACTTTTTCGATGCGCTGTTTGAACAGACAGACTGCTGGCCGGAACATCTGAATACAGCGGATATCAAAGGGGTTTTGCAACGGTATATGCCGCTCTATGATCCGGCTGACGATAAGGACACATGGTTTTCAAAGATCCGCGGGCTTTGTGAGCCGCTGGGATTCTCGGCGGACGTAAAGGCATATAAGCAGGATCCAACCGGGTTTAAAGGCCATGTGGGCGATGTGAGCACCGTGATCCGGGTTGCAGTTACCGGCCGGGTCAATACGCCGGATCTGTATGCGATCAT
>CALWVC010000162.1 GCA_944384865.1 uncultured Clostridia bacterium | reverse complement strand
TGCATACAGGATGAAAACGAGCTGTCGGCGCTGCTGCGCACGCAGCCCCAATTGCGGGAACAGCCTGTTTGCGTGGTGGCACAGACTACATTTAACGCAAAAATTTGGGAAAAAATCGAGTTTTTATTAAAAAAGGTATGTACAAATGCCAAAATATTTGTTACAATATGTGATGCAACCTCAGAACGGCAGCGAGAGGCAGAAGCGCTGGCCCGCAAAAGCGATCATATGGTGGTGATCGGCGGGCGGCAGAGCTCTAATACCAAAAAGCTGTTTGATATCTGCAGCGCCCATACCAATACGGTGCTGCTTGAGGATGCGCGGGAGCTGCGACCGGAGCTGTTGCAGGGGGCCCGCATGGTTGGTGTGACCGCAGGCGCGTCTACGCCTGCTGTTATAATAAAGGAGGTTCTCAACACAATGTCTGACATGATCGAAAAAGAAACGGTAGCAGAGCAGCCCACGGTGGAGCAGTCCGCAGCCGAAATCCCGGCGGCGGAGCAGGCTGTAACTGCGAGTCCTGTGGCGGAACAGGCCGCCGAAACAACTGAAAATAAAACGGAGGAGACCGAGGCTGTCAAGTCTTTTGATGATATGACCTTTGAGGAAGCGCTGGAAGAATCATTGAACAATATGAATCAGAACAGCAAGGTTGAGGGTACGGTTATTGCTGTCGGCCCCACAGAGGTACAGGTGGATATCGGCAGAAAATATACCGGCATCATTCCAGCCGGCGAGCTTTCCAACGATCCGACGAAAAAGCCGGAGGATCTGGTAAAGGTCGGGGACAAGCTGGATCTGATTATTATGAAGACCAACGATGTCGAGGGGATTATTACCCTGTCCAAACGCCGTTACGACGCCGCGGCAGGCTTTAACAAGATTGTAGAAGCCAAAGAAAACGATGCGATTCTTGACGGAACGGTGACCGCTGTGGTCAAGGGCGGTATTACGCTGGTTTCCAACGGCGTGCGGGTGTTCGTTCCGGCGTCTCATGCGACGCTGTCCCGCAACGATTCGTTGGAAGCGCTGGTGGGCAAAGAGGTGCAGTTCCGGGTGTTGGATATCCGTCGGGGCAGAAGCGTCGTCGGTTCGATCCGTTCGGTTTTGAGAGAGAAACAGAAGGCTGACCAGGAAAAGATCTGGAGCACCATTGCCGTGGGCAATAAATACACCGGTGTGGTAAAATCGCTGACATCTTACGGCGCCTTTGTAGATATCGGCGGCGTAGACGGGATGGTTCATATTACTGAGCTGTCCTGGACCCGGATCAAGCATCCCTCCGAAGTGGTCAAGGTCGGCGACACCGTTGAGGTATATGTAAAAGATCTGGATATGGAGAAAAAGAAGATTTCTCTGGGCTTCAAGCGTGCAGAGGATAATCCGTGGGAGATTCTCAAGACCAAATATCAAGAGGGCGATGTGGCCGAGGTCAAGGTTGTCAGCCTGACCTCTTACGGTGCGTTTGCCAACATTATCCCCGGCATCGACGGTCTGATTCATATATCACAGATTGCCGACCGCCGGATTGAAAAACCCCAGGATGTTTTGAAGGTTGGCGACGTTGTGCGGGCCAAGATCACCAAGATCGATTATGAAGCCAAACGGGTCAGCCTGTCGATCCGGGCGTTGATCGAAACCGAAAAGATAGAGGTCGAGCCTGCCGCGCCGGCTGCGGAGGAACCCGAAGAGGGCGCGGTGCTGTATTCCACAGACGACGTGCATCCGGTAGAGGTTTCCGATGACGGCGAAGTTTCCGAAGAACAGTCTGCGGAATAATCCAAAATATTCGCTTTTACGACCGGCGGCAGATGGTTCTGCCGCCGGTATGTTGTTTTTATAAGCAATCTGTATGAAAAAAAGCTGAAAAAATCATGTAGTTTTACTTGAAAAAGTTACAATAATATTATAAAATATAATTGTATGATGTTTTTTTAACAAGCAATCATTTGAAAGTGAAAGGATGTAATTCAATATGACAGCGCTCAACAAAAAGACGGTTGACGACATCCATGCAAAGGGTAAGCGGGTTTTGGTTCGGTGCGATTTTAACGTGCCGCTGAAAAACGGCGTGATTACCGATGAAAACCGTATCGTGGCTGCGCTTCCTACCATTAAAAAGCTGATTGGCGACGGAGCGAAAGTCATTTTGTGTTCGCATTTGGGAAAACCCAAGGGCGAGCCGAAACCCGAGCTGTCGCTGGCGCCGGTGGCAAAACGCCTGTCGGAGCTTCTCGGCAAAGAGGTGGTGTTCGCGGCCGATGACAACGTGGTGGGCGAACATGCCAAGGCCGCCGTTGCCGCCATGCAGGACGGCGATGTGGTATTGCTGCAAAACACCCGTTACCGGGCGGAAGAGACCAAAAACGGCGAGGCGTTCAGCGAAGAGCTGGGCAGTCTGGCAGATATTTTTGTCAACGATGCGTTTGGCGCGGCCCACAGGGCCCACTGCTCCACTGTGGGTGTGGTAAAATATGTGGATACCGCTGTTGTCGGCTATCTGATTGAAAAAGAACTGAAATATCTGGGCAACGCGGTGGAAAATCCGGCCCGGCCGTTTGTGACGATTTTGGGCGGCGCAAAGGTTGCCGATAAACTGAATGTGATTGAAAATCTGCTGAATAAGGCGGATACGCTGATTATCGGCGGCGGTATGGCGTATACTTTCCTGGCGGCCAAAGGCTATACGGTGGGGACCTCGCTGCTGGATGAGGAAAAGATCGAATATTGTAAGAATATGCTGCAAAAGGCACAGGAAAAGGGCGTTCAGCTTTTGCTGCCGGTAGACTGTGTGGTGTCCAAAGCATTTCCGGATCCGATTGACGGGCCGGTAGAGGTGCATACCGTTGCGGCGGATCAGATCCCGGCGGATTCTATGGGGCTGGATATCGGGGAGAAGACTGCCGCGTTGTTTGCAGATGCGGTGAAATCAGCCAAGACCGTAGTGTGGAACGGTCCGATGGGCGTATTTGAAAATCCGACGCTGGCCAAAGGCACGATTGCGGTAGCTAAGGCGCTGGCGGAGACAGACGCGATTACGATTATCGGTGGCGGCGATTCGGCGGCGGCTGTGAATACGCTGGGCTACGGCGAAAAAATGAGCCATATTTCGACCGGCGGCGGCGCTTCGCTGGAATTTTTGGAGGGCAAAGAGTTACCCGGTATCGCCGCAATGAATGATAAATAAATAGCGGACAATGACGGGCGGACAATCAAGTCCGCCCGGTTTTGTGAATAGAATTTGGAGGATCAGAATTATGAATAAAGCTTTAAGGCCTGCGGTGATCGCGGGCAACTGGAAAATGAACAAGACTCCCAGCGAGACGGTGGCGCTGATCAATGAGATGAAACCGCTGGTAGCGGATGCGGCGTGCGACGTGGTGCTGTGCGTGCCGTTTGTAGATCTGGCGCCGGCGGTGCAGGCTGCCGCGGGCAGCAACATCAAAATCGGCGCACAGAATGTACACTTTGAAAAATCCGGTGCGTTTACCGGGGAGATTTCCGCCGATATGCTCAAAGAGGTGGGCGCAGAATATGTGATCGTCGGACATTCCGAACGGCGCACTTACTTTGGCGAAACCGATGTTACCGTCAATAAGCGGACACTGGCAGCGCTG
>CALWVC010000161.1 GCA_944384865.1 uncultured Clostridia bacterium | reverse complement strand
GTGATCAAATTAAAAGCGGAAATCGACCGGCTGGAAAAATTTATCGGCGGTATCAAAACCATGAAAAGACTGCCGGGGGCGCTGTTTGTCGTAGACCCCCGCAAAGAGCACATCGCCGTTATGGAAGCGAAAAAGCTGGGTATTCCGATTGTTGCGATTGTTGACACCAACTGCGATCCCGATGAGATCGATTATGTGATCCCGGGTAATGACGACGCGATTCGCGCTGTCAGACTGATCGCCCACACCATGGCTGAAGCGGTAATTGAAGGCAAACAGGGCCAGCAGGGCGCCGCGGCGCAGGAAGAGGCTGCTGAACAAGCCGAGACTGAGCCGGCTGGCGCCGCTGAATAAAACAGGGAGGATTTGTTCTGATGAATTTCACAGCAAAAGACGTACAGGCTTTAAGAGAAAAAACCGGCTGCGGCATGATGGACTGCAAAAAAGCGCTGGTTGAAACAGACGGCGATATGGAAAAAGCCATTGACTTTCTGCGCGAAAAGGGTCTGGCCTCTCAGGCGAAAAAAGCCGGCCGGATCGCAGCAGAGGGTCTGGTACTCGCCTGTGTGGACAATAACGTGGGCGCCGTCGTGGAAATCAACTCTGAAACCGACTTTGTTGCCGGTTCCGACGGCTTTAAAGAACTGACTGCCAAAGTCGCCAAAGTGATCGCTGAGCAGAATCCGGCTGACGTAGAAGCGTTGCTGGCCTGCAAGACCGAAGGCAAGACCGTGGAAGAACTGGTGCAGGAGCTGTTTTTGGCTGTTCGTGAAAATATGAAGATTCGCCGCTTTGCCCGGATGGAGGGGCACGTCGCCAGCTATGTGCATGCGGGCGGTAAAATCGGCGTTCTGGTCAAGTTTGATACCACCGATGAAATTGCTGCTTCTGACGCGTTCAAAGTGATGGCAAAAGATGTAGCGATGCAGATCGCTGCTGCAAATCCGCTGTTTTTGAATAAAGAATCGGTGCCGGCCGAAACGGTGGAGCATGAAAAGAAAATCATGACCGAACAGGTCATCGCCGAGGGCAAACCCGCCAACATCGCCGAAAAGATTGTAATGGGCAAGATGGGTAAATATTATAAAGAAAACTGCCTGGTGGAACAGGTGTTTGTCAAAGACAACGATCTGACAGTTCAAAAATATGTCGACAGCGTTGCCAAACAGCTTGGCGGCGAGATCAAGATCGTGGCTTTTGAACGGTTTGAAAAAGGCGAAGGACTGGAAAAACGCAGCGACAACTTTGCTGACGAAGTTGCCAGCATGGTAAAATAGCCCTATCGGTTATAGCTTTTAGTTGTTGTAAACCGTCTCATTTCTCAAACATGAAACAAACCAAATGAAAACACTTTGAAAAAAGTATCGCCATAAAAGAATTAAAGTCTATTATGGAAAAGTTTGTTGTATGCGGTTGGGATCTGATTTCTGTTCCGGTACAACAATGGTTAGACGGGAAAGCCGATCGAGTTACTTTGCTCTCTGCAATAAAGCAGGCGGATAGAGCATATGGAAGTCGCGGTTGTGATTTAGGCCTGTTGTATAAAAGAGCGTTGGAATTACTTTAATCACATCGTTCATTCCGGATGATCAAATCGAGCAAAACCTGACCGGTTTGATTGAACTATGGGATGTCCCTTTTTGCAGGGACATCCCGTTTTAATTTTTAAGGAATTCGAACAGCCGTTTTAATTTTTCCGCCTTTCACAGCCAACATCTATATTTTGCGGCTTACCGGCATTTAAAACGGCAAAAACCGCATGTTTTTTTGACTTCGAAATTTTTAACCATTTTACACCCGGAGATACTGCGTAACAGATCATGTTTTTACACGGTATTATCTGTTACGCAAATGCAAAAGACGCCGGTTATTATACCGGCGTCTTTTGCATTGGTATATATAAAAAAGGGGGAGAGATGAAAGCAATATCATTCTTGTCTGTCGCACCTGCCGGAGCAGCATACCGCACCGGCAGGCCGTACAGTGTGCAATTTCGTATTCGGGGGAGAATTTCTAACTGCAAGTATACTATACTATATAGTTGTGACGCTGTTATGTACAAACTTTAAAAGGTCTTAAAAAATTTATGAAAAAGCTGTGTACAATCTCAAATTCATTTTTCCTGATCCTTGCAGCTTCTCACCGGATGCGTCCGCATATATGCTTCTAAGAGATCGGCTGCATCCTGCACCAAATCGGGACATGGCCGTTTTTTATAATAATCCGGCGTCCGCTCTTCGGGTTCAGGGCGGTTCGGCCCGGCCGGCAGACCCAGCAGTTCCCGACAGACAATACTGCCGTTTTTCTCCCGAAACGCACCGGCCAGCTCCTGCACCCGCTGGTAATGCGCCCGTTTGCCCGCCAGATCTTTTGGGTCCCGATATCCATACAGCAGTCCGGCAGCCATCAGTATTGCGGAAACCGTACCGCACACCTCCCGCAGCCGACCCATACCGCCGCCAAAAGAAGCTGTCAGCAGCAGCGCCGTATCCCGATCCAGCCCCAATTCATCTGTAAATGCCAACAACACAGATTGCGCACAGTTATAGCCTTCTAAAAAATACGCTTTTGCACGCTGCCCATGTGATTCCATATAGCATCTCCCTTTCATTTTACAAAACATGGATGCGATCCTACAATATCGCGGCTCCAGTACGGTCCTGTCGCTGCCGAGCTTGGTTCGCTGCGTATTCAAACCAATGAAAAGCCGGAATTTTGCCAGCGGTAAAATTCCGGCTTTTTTCAGCAGACGCTTATTTTTCGATCAACGACCAACCGTCCATCTCCTTGGGTTTTTCCATCCCCAGCACATCCAGAATCGTCGGAGAAATATCGCACAGCCGCCCGCCGGAACGCAGCCTGCAGTCATGTCCCACCACGATAAACGGCACCGGATTGGTGGTATGCGCGGTAAAAGGTTTGTTGTCTTCGCTCATTTTATCGGCGTTGCCGTGATCGGCTGTAATAAAAGCGACGCCGCCCATTTTCAGCGTTGCGTCCACCACGTCGCCGACACACTCGTCTACAACCTCAACCGCTTTCTTCGCCGCTTCGAACACACCCGTATGCCCAACCATATCGCAGTTGGCAAAATTCAGCACAATTACGTCGTATTTACCGGACAAAATCCGTTCTACAACCGCATCACGCACCTTATAAGCGCTCATTTCAGGGCACAAATCAAAGGTCGCCACGTCCGGCGTTTTGATCAACACACGATCCTCACCGTCAAACATGACCTCCTCGCCGCCGTTGAAGAAAAAGGTCACATGGGCATATTTGGTGGTCTCCGCTATTCGCAGCTGTGTTTTGCCCGCTTTGGACAGCGTTTCACCCATGGTCATCGTCAGCGCCTCCGGCGCAAAGGCCACCTGCACATTGGGCATCGTCGCGTCATATTCGGTCATGCAGACAAAATACAGCGGGATCAGCCCTTTCGCCCGCTCAAAACCGTTGAACGCCGGATCAACCAGCGCCCGGGTCATCTCTCTGGCCCGGTCCGGCCGGAAGTTGAAAAACACAAAGCTGTCGTTGGGCCGGATCCCCGGGTAATCACCGATTACCACCGGAATCACAAACTCATCGGTCAGGTTTTTGCCGTCGCCGTCCACCGTTTCATAGGATTGCAATACCGCGTCATACGCATTGT
>CALWVC010000160.1 GCA_944384865.1 uncultured Clostridia bacterium | reverse complement strand
ATTATCGGCGGCGGAACCGCTGGTCTGACCGCTGCTATTTATGCTGCCCGGGCCGGGCTGCAAACGCTGATTTTAGAGTCTGGCGTATACGGCGGGCAGATTATTCCGTCTCCGAAAGTGGAAAATTTCCCTGGGCTGCCGGGTATTTCCGGCGCGGAGCTGGCGCAGCGTCTCTACGACCAGGCGACACAACTGGGGGTACAACTGCAATTTGAACAGGCTACCGGTCTGCTGCCCGGCGACGTGCAGACGGTGCTGACCGAAACAGGCCGATGGCAGGCAGCGGCGGTCATTTTAACTGCCGGAACCAAAAACCGACCGTTGGGTCTTGAAAACGAAGACCGGCTGACCGGCCGGGGCATTTCTTATTGCGCTACCTGCGACGGCGCATTTTATAAAAACAAAACCGTAGCGGTTATCGGCGGCGGAAACACCGCACTGGACGATGCCGAAACCCTGGCCGCCATCTGCAAACAGGTATATCTGATCCACCGGCGCAACAGCTTTCGGGGCGACGCTGCTACTGTCCGCCGACTGCAAGCTCTGAAAAACATTACGTTTATGCAGCCCTATACCATCGCCGCGCTGGAGGGCGAACAGACATTGATGTCTGTACGGCTGCGACATATGCAGACAAATGAGGAACAGCGGCTGCCGCTGGACGGCCTGTTTGTCGCAATTGGGCAGATCCCGCAAAACCAACCTTTTTCGCCGCCGGTAGAACTGGACGACGCCGGTTATATTCGCGCCGGTGAAGACTGTCACACCAACCTGCCTGGCGTTTTTGCCGCCGGCGACTGCCGCACAAAATCGGTGCGGCAGCTGGTGACCGCCGCCGCCGACGGCGCCGTCGCCGCTCTGGCCGCCGCCGAATATATCCGCGCCCATGCGCCGCACGCACGCCAAACGAAGTGTCAGCCCCGACAGTAAACAGTTGTATATGATTGATGCTCCTTGCGTTACCGGTATTCGCCCTGCGGCCGGCAAAACATTTTTCAGTCTGTATCTTAATCTAAAACAATCTTCGCAATAAACAGACCCGCGAAACCAGAAACGGTTTCACGGGTCTGCTGTTTTTAACACATCATCGCCTATCAATTATCTGGGTTCGATGATCAGCTTCATGGCCGTCCGGTTTTCGCCGTCAATCTCTACGCTCGAAAACGCGGGAATAATCACAATATCGATCCCCATCGGCGCCAAATACCCCCGGGCAATCGCAGTCGCTTTCACTGCCTGATTGGTTGCGCCCGCACCTACTACCTGAAGTTCTACTGCGCCTCTGTCTCGAATTACTCCGGCGATTGCTCCTGCAACTGAATTCGGCATAGATCTTGCTGATACTTTTAATACTTCCATTATAGTTCCTCCTTTTCGTTGGTAAAATAAGTATTGCTTAAGGTATAAAAGCCCTCAGAATGCTTATATTGTAGCATACCATTTCTTATTTTGCAACCAAAACCGCAGAACATTCATAAGAATTTCACAAATTCTCAACCGGCACTGCTTTTTTGAAATAAAATGCATATAGCTGAATATCTTTTACCGGCATTTGCAGAATCTGTGCAAATGCATATGCATAGGTTTGCAGCTGCAACCGATACTTTTGTTCCAGTTGCGCAATATGCGCCGCCCGGTCGGTTTTATAATCCACCACAACCAGCCCGCCGTCTTCGACAAACACACAATCCGCCACACCCTGTACCACCACCTGCTGTTCCCCGGTCAGATCTGCATATTCCGGATACAACAATCTTGCCGGCATTTCCACCATAAAACGCTGCTCCCGCAAAACAGTGTCGGAACGCGCCATTCGTTTATACAGCGGCGATTCAAAAAACGCCCGCAACAGATCCGGCCGCAGACATTTGGCCTCCTGTCCGGTCAGATGGCCCTGCTGCTCCAATCGTACGATCTCCTGCTGTAAATCAGCGGCGGCGGCCGCAAAATCCGCAAACTGCATAAATTTATGATGCGCCGTGCCCCGCTGCGCCGCGGTCAGCTTCTGCCCCTGTAAAAACAGCGGTGTTGCCGTGCAGGCATACAGCCCGTCGTAACTGTCCGGCGTCAGTGCAGAAGCCGACTGCTTGCGTGCAATCTCATTCGCCGCTGCATACGGATATTGATAATCCAGCCGTGCGCACAGCGCCCGCACCAGCGCCGGATCCGCCGCCGGCACCGTTGGCTGTGCCGAAACAGACAGCGGGGCAATCTCAGCCGCCGGCACCACCCGCAGCCGGAACCCCGGCTGACCGCAGCGCACTGCCCACAGCAGCAACTGCTGGGTATAGCTCCCCGCATGTAAAACATCCGGCGGCGCGGCAGCGCAGTTTTTGGCCCGTTCAACAGCCTGTGTTGCATCCGGTTCGCTTCCAATCAAAATCAGCCGGTCCTGTGCGCGGGTCATGGCGACATATAAAATTCGCAGTTCCTCTGCCAGTTCACCCTGTTGATTTTTAACGGCAATCGCCCGATAAGCGATGGATGGATAACGAATCCTGCGGGCCGGATCGGTAATCTTGACGCCGATCCCCAACTGCTCCGACACCAGCATATTTTTCCGGCTGTCGCGATCGGTGCGCACCGCCGACAGATCGGCCAGGATACAAACCGGAAACTGCAATCCCTTTGACGCATGCATCGTCATCAGCCGAACCGCATCCTGCCCGCCGGAGACAGCGGATACCTTAAACGGCGTTTCACCGGATTCCTCTACCCGGCGGATATACCGTAAAAACCGGGGCAGACCCTGCACGCCGCCCGGATCGAAACTGCGGGCCAGCTCGATAAACTGCTGCATATGTTCCGCCGCCTGCTGCCCGTCGTCCATTAGCCGGGCCAGATGGCCATAACCGCTATCATCGCAGATTCGTCCAATCAGCTCGCTGACCGGCATGGACGCTGCCCATTCCCGATACTTCCCCAGATCTTGGAACAGTGCCGACACCTTCGGATCCTGCTGCGCACGCCCGGCCACCGCCGCATACAGCGGAACGGTCCGGTCGGTCAGACGCAGCGCCGCGATCTCATCCGGCGTAAAAGCATACAGCTCGCTCATCATCACCGCCAGCAGCGGCAGATCCCGCATCGGATTATCCACCGCCCGCAGCAGCGACAACAGAACCGATACCGCCCGGGTCTGCAAAAACTGTTCCTTCGCACTGCTGTATACCGGAATCCCCGCCTGCTGCAACACCATCTTGAGCTCTGCCATATGCGCGCCCCGGCGCATCAGCACCGCGATATCTCCATAGCGCGCAGTCCGCAGCCCGTCGCCGTCTTTGATAAACGCCGGCTGCTTGCATAACGTCTGAATCACATTGGCGATATGCAGCGCCTCCTGCGCCATAAAATCGCTTTTACGGCCGCCCTGATCAATCAAATCCATCTGTATCCGCAGCGGCACCGTGCTATCAAACGGCGCCTGCGGCTGCAGCTCGTCCTCGGGCAGATAATCCATCTCCGCCGTCTCCCGGTGCATCAGCAGCCGGAAGGTATCATTGACAAACCGGCAGATCTCCGGCGCGCTGCGAAAGTTGCCGGACATCACCACCTTGCTGGCGGTCAGCCCCGGCCGGTAAGGCGGCAGACTGTCTCGGTAATGCAGAAAAATCCCCGGATCCGCCCGGCGAAACCGGTAAATGCTCTGCTTGACGTCTCCGACCA
>CALWVC010000159.1 GCA_944384865.1 uncultured Clostridia bacterium | reverse complement strand
CAACGCGCCGCCTTTATGAATCAGGCTTTCCATCGCCCGGGCCACGATCTTTTCCGGAAACGCATGGGTATGAAAATCTATGATCATCCAAACCGCCCCTGTCTGTCAATTGTGCTTTTTCAGCGATTTCATCCGCTGCTCTTTTGATAAAATCATCTTCCGCAGCCGGATAGATTCCGGCGTAACCTCTACCAGTTCATCATCCTTGATAAATTCCAGCGATTTCTCCAGACTCAAAACAGTAGGCGGCGTCAGGCGCAGCGCCTCGTCTGATCCGGCGGCGCGCATATTGGTCACCTGTTTCTTTTTGCAGACATTGCAGACCAGATCCTCCGCCTTTGGCGTCTCGCCTACAATCTGCCCCTCATATACCTCCACGCCCGGTCCGACAAACAGCCGGCCGCGATCCTGGGTATTAAACAATCCATAGCTGGTCGTTTCTCCCGTTTCAAAGGCCACAATAGAGCCGGTAGAACGCTGTTCAATATCTCCCTTATATGGCTCATAGGCAGAAAACACATGGCTCATAATCCCGTTGCCGTTGGTATCGCTTAAAAACTCCGACCGGTAGCTCATCAGCCCTCTGGCCGGAATTTTAAACTCCAGATGGGTCATGCCGGTTTCCCGGGTGCCCATGTTCTGCAGCTCGCCCTTTCTGGCGCCCAGCTTTTCCATAACCACGCCCACATACTCTTCCGGCACCTCAATCATCAGCAGTTCGATCGGCTCCAGCAGTTTTCCGTCAGCATCCTGCTTATAGATGACCTTCGGTCTGGATACCTGAAACTCATATCCCTGCCGGCGCATGGTCTCAATCAAAATAGACAGGTGCAGCTCACCGCGCCCGGATACTTTAAACGTATCGGCGGAATCCGTCTCCTCCACCCGCATCGAAACATTGGTCTCGATCTCTTTAAACAACCGGTCGCGCAGATTGCGGGAAGTGACAAACTTACCCTCTCTGCCGGCAAAGGGTGAATTATTCACCATAAAATTCATCGAAATCGTCGGCTCGTCAATTTTAACAAACTCCATTGGTTCAACACATTCCGGATCGCAGGCAGTTTCGCCGATATTGATGCCCTCGATGCCTGATACGGCGACCAGATCACCGGCGACCGCCTGCGGGCTCTCTACCCGTTTCAATCCTTCAAAAGTATACAGACGGGAGATTTTCGCATTACGGTTACTGCCGTCGGTTTTACACAATACCACCGGCTGCCCGGTATGCACAATGCCCCGCTCCACCCTGCCGACGCCGATTCGGCCGACATATTCATCGTAATCGATATTGGAAAACAAAATCTGCAACGGGCCGGTGCTGTCGTTGGCAGGCGCCGGCACTTCATTGATGATCATCTCCATCAGCGGACGCAGATCGCCGCTGCGCGTGCCTTTGTCAACAGACGCATATCCATCCCGGCCTGAGGCGTAAACCACCGGAAATTCCAGTTGCTCGTCGTCGGCGCCCAGTTCAATAAACAGGTCTAATACCTCATCGATCACTTCATCCGGTCGAGCGCCGGGCCGGTCGATTTTATTCACCACCACGATCGGCTTTTTGCCCAGGCCCAGCGCCTTTTTTAACACAAAACGGGTCTGCGGCATACAGCCCTCAAACGCGTCTACCAACAGCAAAACGCCGTCTACCATCAGCAAAATGCGCTCAACCTCGCCGCCGAAATCGGCATGTCCGGGCGTATCTACAATATTGATTTTATAGCCGTTATAATGCACCGACGTATTTTTAGCCAGAATGGTGATGCCCCGTTCCCGCTCCAGATCATTGGAGTCCATCACCCGTTCCGCCACCTGCTCGTTTTCGCGGAAGGTGCCGCTTTGTTTGAGCATTTGATCCACCAGCGTGGTTTTGCCATGGTCCACATGCGCGATGATGGCGATATTTCTGATTTTCTCTGTCTGATTCATGTTCATCCTCTTTCTTTCAACATACCCTATAAATCTCCAATATATCATTATATCAAATTTTGAGACAAATACAAGATGCCCTCCACGTATTTTTTAAAACCGGCAATTTTTGCAGAAGCTCTGCACAAAAACACCCGCAGATTATAGAATTATCATGATATTTTTGAACCCCGGCGCATATATATGAACTACCGATCTGCAACGAGGTGCGCGCCATGTTTTATGTTTTAGAGCTGTCCGATTACACAGGGAAAAATCCATTGATCAAAAAGCTTCGGCAGCTTTTTCCGTTTCATCAAAAACCATACCGCGTCGAAATCCCGCTGTGTACTTATATGGTGCTGCCTGTTTACACGGTAAACGGCAGCATCAGTCTCAAAAAGCTGCGCCGGGCGACTGCGCCCTATGCCCACCGGCTGGTGCTTCCCACAGCGGCAAAGGCGCTGGATCTTCCGCATTTCAACGCCGATTTTTTTCTGGACGCCGTATTATTCAATACCGCCGCTTATCTGCTGTCCCGCGCAGCGGACGCACAGCGAAAGCTATCCGCCGCTGTGATCGACCACAACGGCTGTTATATTTCCGGCGCCAGACAGCTGCTACGGCATGCGTCTGAAGTTCGGATCTTCACGGACTACCCCGAATTGTACCGACTGGCATCCGATCAGACCATTGATCAGTTTGGCGCGGATTTTATCTTATGTGAAAAGAGCTACAACACTGCACAGATCGATCTGATCGTTTCGCCAGAGGAAACCCCAAAATGTATCTATACCCAACACGGACGTTACACCCTGGAAAACGAAACGGTAAAAATCGGCGCCGGGTTTCGGCATACGGTGCCACCCGGCGTCAGCGAATGTGATTTTGGCGCCGCGCTGGTCAAATTCGAGGGGCATAAACGCTTTATGCTGGTCAAGTCCGAGCACCTGCGGCTGAACGACCGGATTGTGGACGTCGCCCGCAGCATTTCGCTACAGCCCATAGCCGAAACCAACTTACCGGCAACCGGTGCCGAACAACCTGCTTCACCGGCAGTCGCAAAATCCCAACCGGACAGTGTTCAAGAACCGAAACAGTCCACAGCACAGCCATAAATTCAAAAGTTTATGATCTTTCCCGATTTCAGTATATCAAAAAATAATTCCCGGCCAAACGAACGCCGGCCGTTTCGGCACATAAAAGCTCTATTGGCAAACCAATAGAGCTTTTATAAAACATAAAGAATTTTTTGTATTTTCGCATATATTCATATCACAAGCCATAGCGACGGCTGCGTTTCTACTACCACGTTCGGCTGTTTTATTGAACTGGCTCTTCAGATACCGCTTCCCCGGCCGTCGCTTCAGCAGCCGGCTGCTCCGGCGGATTCTTCCCGTTGTTGCGCTTTTCACCGATGCTCAAAATCAGGTTCAGCACAATACCGAAAATAGCCGCCCCGGCGATACAGGGCACTTCCAGCCCGAAAAATGGAATATTGCCGCCGAACGCATATTGACCGCCCAGCCCGATAATCATAATTGTAGCGATCACCGCGATATTTTTCGAGCTGAACATATCCGCTTTTTTGTCAATCATAATCGCAACGCCCTGTGCGGCGATCGCACCGAACAGATAAATTTCCAATCCGCCGATAACTGCCTGCGGAATGGCATAAATGCCCTGAATCAGCGGCGTAAAGCAGGAAATAATCATCGCGATTACCGCCGCCACAATCAACACCGGCACCGAAAACACCTTGGTAATTGCCATGGTGCTGATATT
>CALWVC010000158.1 GCA_944384865.1 uncultured Clostridia bacterium | reverse complement strand
TCGATCTGCTGCTCGTCTTTATGATCCGGTGTGCCGGGATTGGCATACAACGACCATCGCTCAACATGCTCTAACGTCTGTCCGGGCGCCGCCTGATAAATATGTCCCAATGTCTCCATTTCCAAAATATGTTCATTTGTATATGTTTCAAAGGACGCTCCATAATCTACATACGGCTGATCTTTCTCATGTGTATACTGTTTAATAAATACCGTATCTCCCAATATATACATCGCCCAGCCGTGTTCATTGTCCATCCCGATTTTAAACGCCTGACAAATCGACGCATCCTGCTGCAGGGTAATATACCGTTCACCGAAATATACCCGCGGATCTGCCATATTGGCATACGGCCATAAAATCAACCGGCGATTAGCCAACAGGCCAGTATCGGTTGTATTCTGCGGAACAATTTCCAGCCCGCCCTTGTTCAGCACTGTCAGCGCCCAAGGAGACATCTCGCGGGTCTGTTTCGACAAGTTGGTAATAAAATGCCGGATTGTCACCGTTTCCCCGCTCAGTGTGATCTGCATTTTCATCTGCACATCGTTGGAAATCTGCGCCGGCGGCGTAAACACCGCGCCGTCTTCCAACACTTCATAGGCAACCGGATCATTATCCGGATAATAAGTTTCCGGCAGCGACTCCGGTGAAATCCACAGTCTGTGTCCACCGTAAATATTCCATGTGGCGCCCTTATAATAATAATCGTCAAACGCCGGGCCGCTATTGGTTACGTTACGTTCCACATCATTGTTCATCAGGTTGACGCCGCCCAAACGGCTGCACCGGATAATCCGGGGCCCGACATCCACCGTTACCAACAGCGAAACTTTTTCATTTGAAATTTCCAGACAGTTTCCAAAATTCAAATATGCCCCGGCCGGCTTTACCGTTACTGCCATATAAACGCCTCTTTCTTACTTGGTTTCTGATTGATTTTCTGATAAATCAGATGCTTCCGGCGCGCTGCTGTCCGCAGGGAGTTCGCCATGGTTTTCCATAACCTTTTTAAACGCTTCGCCGTCGATCTTTTCTTCTGAAAACAAAATCTGCGCTACCCGCGTCAGTTCTTTCATATGCTCTTTGAGCAAAGACAGCGCTTTATTATACTGCGTGGTAACAATCGACTCAATTTCCTCGTCGATGATCGCTGAAATCTTTTCAGAATAATTCTGTGAAGAACCAAAATCTCTGCCCAAAAAGACTTCTTCATGGGTATTACCCAGCGCAATCGGCCCGATCTTTTCACTGAAACCGTATTTCGTTACCATATTCCGCGCGAGCTCGGTTGCCCGTTGGATATCATTCGACGCACCGGTACAGATATCCTCCTGTGTCAGGGCCTCCGCGGCGCGGCCGCCCAGCAGCGAACAGATATCCTCGGTCATTTTGCCCTTGGTCACATGCTGGTTATCGTCAGTTGGAATATACATCGTATACCCTGCCGCCATACCACGGGGAATAATCGAAATCTGATGAACCGGATCCTGTGTTGGCAGAAAATAAGATACAACCGCATGCCCCGCCTCATGATAAGAGGTGATCCATTTATCCCGTTCGGTAATAACATGCGAACGCTTTTCGGTTCCCATAACCACCTTAATCGTCGCTTCTTCGATATTTTCTTCGGTGATCGCCTTTTTCTTCTGCCGGGCAGCCAGCAGCGCCGCTTCGTTCAGCAGATTTTCAAGATCCGCGCCGGTAAACCCGGCTGTGGATTTCGCAATGGTTTTCAAATCAACATCCGGCCCCAGGGGTTTGCCTCTGGCATGCACCTTTAGAATTTCTTCACGGCCTTTAACATCAGGATAATTCACCGTGATCTGCCGGTCGAACCGTCCCGGACGCAGCAACGCTTTATCCAAAATATCCGGCCGGTTGGTCGCCGCAATGATAATAACGCCTTCGTTGGCGCCGAATCCATCCATTTCCACAAGCAACTGGTTAAGCGTCTGTTCCCGTTCATCGTGGCCGCCACCCAAACCGGCGCCTCTCTGCCGGCCGACCGCATCAATTTCATCAATGAATATAATTGCGGGCGAATGCTTTTTGGCCTGATCGAACAAATCCCGCACGCGGGAAGCACCCACACCCACGAACATTTCTACAAAATCAGAGCCGGAAATCGAGAAAAACGGCACCCCCGCTTCACCGGCCACCGCCCGGGCAAGCAGCGTTTTTCCGGTACCGGGAGGGCCCACCAGCAGCACGCCCTTCGGGATTCGCGCGCCCAGTTCATGAAACCGCTGCGGATTTTTCAAAAACTCCACGATCTCCTGCAGCTCTTCCTTTTCCTCGTCTGCGCCCGCTACGTCCGCAAAAGTGGTCTTGCGTTTTTCATCATTTGTATTTTTAAACTTGGCTTTGCCGAAACTCATGGTCTTATCGCCGCCGAGACCGCCCATTTTCTTGGACATCACGATCCAGAAAATAACCATTACTGCGATCAAAATCAGCGTCGGCAACAGATTCAGCAGCCAGGAACCCTCGCCGCCGTGTTCAAAATCATAGGACTTGACCACATCCGGATTTGCCTCGCGGATCTTATTGAAATCCTCATAAAAGATACCGGAATCCGGAACGGTATATTTATGCACCGTCTTTTCATCTTCACGCAACGTATATAACAGCGTCCTGCTGGAAAGGTTCAGCTCAAACTCTGAAATCTTCTCTTCCTGCAGCATCGTCAAAAATTCAGAATATTTTGTTGTAACCGATGAAAATCTTGTTCCCCACATCATGGCGAAAATTAAAATCACCAATAGCGGAATTGCAACATAAAACAAGATATTCCTGATTCTGTTTTTATTGATAACGATCATCTTCCTTTCATGGCTGCGGTTCAATCAGCAGCACACATTCTGTATCTACGCCAACGGCAACCGTCTGCGCCACACCCAATCTCTCAGCCCATAAAAGCTGTTTTCCGTCGGTCAACACCGCCAGTTCACCCCGTTCCCAAACCGGAATACGCTGTTCATTATACAGCTTTTTCAGGGTTTTGGTACAGCCGCGGCCGGCAATATTGATCCGATCGCCGTCCTCCCGGGACCGCAACCAGAGATTTTCACTTATTTTAGCATAATCCAATGCATTTTTAAATAACAAATTGTGAACTTTTTGCCGAATTAAAAAATCTTTTTTGGCCAACACCGAAATATGATAGATCCGATATGGCGTTGCCACCGTCCCGAGGTGTGCTGCCTCACAGAAAACAGTCCGGTGCATCTGCGGCCTTTCACCTGTCAACCGTATCTGTCCGCCGGAAACCCAGAAAAAACAACCGCCCGGCAACTGGCAGCGTCCGTTTTTCCGTCGAATCACCTGCACCGCCTGCCGGATATGCACCTGCTCCGGATCAATACCCAATTCCCGCACACACCGCAACTGCACATAGCCGCATAATACCGCATCTGAACATGCACATAACTGCTGGACGTCCGCTCCGGCGTCTATCAGTTCCCCGGCGGTTCGACGAAGATCATCGTCTATCTGGGCGGCGTGTTCGGTCAGCCGTTTTACCGCAGACAAAAAGTTCGGATTAATCTGCTGCAAAACCGGAATCACATGATGCCGGATCTTGTTGCGGTTATACCGGTCCGATGCATTACTGGAATCCTCCACATAGTCCAATCCGTTACATTGCAGATATTGTTCTACTTCGGATCTGGTTAATTCCAGCATCGGCCGAATAATATTTTGCCGGATCATCGGAATCCCCCGCAGTCCGTGTATACCCG
>CALWVC010000157.1 GCA_944384865.1 uncultured Clostridia bacterium | reverse complement strand
TTTTTTTGCGCCATTAAATTCGTTCTTCGATCACCCGATTTTGTTCTGCACTGGCAAATACCAGCTCCATCAGCCGCATCACCCGGCGCATTTGTTCCGGTGTGATCAGCGACTGCTGTTCACCCCAAATAACCGCAACAACGTTCCGGTAGAAATCCAACACATCCGAATGAATTTCAGGCAACGGATATTCTCGAATGGAATCTTTGTCTCTGGGCGCCATCGTTTTTGTTAAACCCGCGCCTGCTACTACCGGTACGGCATCTTTATTTTTCCAGTCGGATACCATCACGATTTTGCCTTTTAAACCCCAATCCACTTCAGCGCTGCCATTCTGCCCGAAGACATACCAACGGGGAAACGGGATAAAGTGACTGGTTCCCACCTCGATCTGGAAAAGCAATCCGCTCTCGGTCCGAAGCGTGACGATAAACCCATCGTCGACTTCGTCATTGGTAACATGCGTCTCTACCGCATACACCGATACCATTTTTTCATCGGTCATCAGCAATGCCTGATCCAGCAAATGTACACCCCAGTCCAGAATCATACCGCCGCCATGCTGTTTCTGATTGCGCCAGTCACCCGGCACACCTCTTGATCCGTATACTCTGGACTGTATACAAAAAACATCTCCCAATGTACGCTGTTCGTACAGTTGTTTGACACACAGAAAATCTTCGTCAAAACGGCGATTGTGATGGGTGGTAAACAGGCGATGATTCTGCTCTGCGGTATGGATCATCTGCTCCAGCTCCGCCGAAGACAACGCTGCCGGTTTTTCACACACCACATGTTTGCCCGCCTGCAGCGCCTGTATGCAAAGATCTTTATGTGTATCATTGGGGGTTGCCACCGTTACCAGATCCACCTGTGGGTCAGCCAACAATTCTTCAAGGCTGTCATAAGCCCGCAGGCCTTTCTCTCGCGCCACAGCACATCGATCGGGTTTAATATCAAAAATACCGCGTTGTTCCAGCAGTTCCGGAAGCATCCCGGCCACCGTTGCATGCCAGGATCCCATGCCGCCGTATCCAATAACCGCATGTCCCAATTTTCTGTTACCCATATCTATCCATCCTCAACCTAAAAATAAATCCGACACACAGCATACCATCTGTATCGCCGGATTACTATAACTATTTTTTGAATATTTTAAAAAATTATTGGAATTATTGCACTTGCAATCCATCTTCCGCCAGCTTAATCAGTCGGTCGCTCAGGCTGCTCCATCCAGCCTGCCCGGCAGTCTCCTGCGCCTGCTCAGATAACCGCGCTAGCGCTGCCGCATACCGCGCATGACTGTTCAACAAGGCACATTGGCGGGAAATCGTAAATTTTTTCATGAATTCGTCAGAACCAGTTTCCAAAACGCGAAAAATATGATATAAATAATAAAGCAGTGCCTCATCCAACTGCATACATAATTTTTCGCCGCCTCTGGCAAAGGTAAAGCGGTTCAGATCTATAATACTTTCACATAACAAATCGACTGTGGAGCGAAGTTGTGCATTACCGGGTAACTCTTCCTGCTCCTGTTCGACCCCCAACAGATAACCGCAAGATACATGATAAAAATTTGCTGCTTTGATCACAAAATCCAGACCACATTCCCGAATACCTTTTTCATAGTGAGACAATAATCCCTGTGAGATATCCAACTGCGCAGCAGCAGCTTTCTGAGACAGCCCGTTTTGTTTTCTCAACTTTGTAATTCTCTTTGCAAACTGATTGGTCATCCGTTCTTTACGCATCCTTAACATTTATACTTTTTGTATAGATGTTACCATGAAATCTTTCATTTGTAAAGCGGCAAAATTGCACAGACTTTTGATTGTTTTTTCTTGTTTTATGAACAAAATTCTTTGTTTTGAAAGGGTCTGAATTTGAAAATATGAAAAGTTATTTACTCCATCTGCTTCGACATGGTATTCCAGAAGGACACTCACGCAAACAATATATTGGGGTTACAAATCCACCACTCTCTACAAATGGTATTAAACTATTACAAAACCTGAAAACGGAATACAATTATGCTAATCCGTGTGCTATATTCTCCAGCCCGCTGCGGCGGTGTATGCAAACTGCTGAAATCCTGTTCCCGGGCCATGAGATCCATCAGATCTCTGATTTAAGAGAATGCGATTTCGGAGATTTCGAAGGAAAAACTGCCTCAGAATTAGAGGGACTTCCCGATTATCAGGCTTTTGTTAAACAAGGTGCTGCTCCGCCTGGCGGCGAAAGCAACGAACAATTTGCCAAACGGATCTGCACTGCTTTTACGCAACTGGTACGGGATCTTCTGAAACAAGGCATAATCGAAACGACAGTCTGCACCCACGGCGGCGTAATCATGACATTATTAGCGGTATATGGTCTGCCCCAACGCAATATGCTGGACTGGGCCGCGCCGTTTGGCCAAGGTTATACCATTCGAATTACACCCAGCGTCTGGATGCGTTCCGGTATGATTGAAGTTGTCGGGGTTTATCCACAAATGCCTTATGATCAAACACAAGAAGAAGAGAGAGATTCTGATATTCTATGGGCAGAAAAAGAAGAATAAATCCAAACGTTGTTATAGCAGCAGAACCAAATGATCCATCATCTTTATACCTGCAACATACATCGCTGCCCGATCAGCGTTTATCACCGACGTGGTGTGTAACCAATCGCAGGGGTATACACCCCGCCGCTCTGCCGGGTCATATCAGCTAAAAATCCGCCGGCTGTGCCGGCGGACAACGTGCTTTGGCAATGGATAAAAAACATACCATACGAAAGACCGGATCTGCCAATCTAACAAAAAAGAGCCGGGAGGCTCCCTGAAGAAAGAGAGCAATCGTTCAGAATATACAAAGCGGAGCCGGCAAATCCACATCATATGGCCGATCGTAACCTGAGCAGGGCAGATCCCCAGATGGATCAGAGTCGAAAACATCATGTTCCGCAAGAGTCTTTCCTCTGGTGAAACATGTGATTCAGAGCACTATAGCATTTACGCAGAAGGATCGCAGCAGGTCATTTATCGGGCATTCATGCGGATATGAAACTGATATGCAGAAAGCTATGTGAACACGAGCGCGCAGAAACAATAGAAAAGGCGCATCCGGCGCATATCCGCATACGCATCAGTATACCGCCGGCGTGTACCGCGGATGACGGGGAATCAGAACGAAACAGGCGGTTTGATGATTTTTGACAGGCAGGCAAATTTGAAATGTCAATATGGAAACGGCCATTTCTGTGCGGGAGAAAATTCTGTGAAGACGGCAGGAGACGATAGAAAACGCAACGGGCGTACATAGCAAAGCATCGAAAAGAAGACCAAGCAGATCATATACGCCTGAAAGCGTATATAGACCCGTTTGCGTGCAGCAGCGACTCTCGGGGCATCAAGATACCCCTTTAGGAGTTACCTGAAACAGCGACGCCGTTTTTGACGGATCTGTCCGGAACCCTGAAAGGGGTATATTGTCCGTATAATGCCCTTTTGGGGCTTTTTCAAGCTTCCGGCCAGACCGGAGGCTTTGACTTTCTGCAAATTGATGAATTACTTGAGTTCTACCGTAGCGCCGGCTTCCTCCAGCTTTTTCTTCATCTCTTCAGCCTCGTCTTTCGCAACCGCTTCTTTCACGGTGCCAGGAGCGCCATCAACAACAGCCTTCGCATCAGCCAGCCCTAAACCGGTGATCTCACGAACAGCCTTGATAACCTTGATCTTTTCGGCACCGACGTTTGCCAGAACAACGTCAAACTCGGTCTTCTCAGCCGCAGCAGCACCTGCATCTCCACCCGCCGCCGGAGC
>CALWVC010000156.1 GCA_944384865.1 uncultured Clostridia bacterium | reverse complement strand
CGATCTCGTCAATATAATATCAAAACGCCCGACTAAACAGTCGGGCGTTTTGATATTATGCAGATAAAAAATCAAATTTTGCTTTTAAAAAGGCGCGGTATGCAGGATGTGCCACCGCGTTTTCATATTCAGAACGAATTTCTTTTTCGATCCATCGGAGCTTTTCCGGAGAGTTTTGCGTATAATGCCGCAAAACCATCCTGCCGTCAGAGACGGCCTGCATGATTGCATCATAAGCGTCCGGAATGTATTCGCAGTCAGTCACAAACAGGGGCTGCTCAGCGATTACCGCATCGGGAATGCCTGAAAGCTGCCGGCAACAGTCGGCTGGCTGCACAGAATATATATACCCTGCGACACCCTTGTAAGTATCCATGGTAGCGTTTGGATAATATTCATCCAGCTGTAAAAGGCCGTCGGCTGTAAAACCGTAGCTTGCCCAGGTTTTATAATAGCCCGCATGATGAAAATTTATTGTTTTACAGTGTTTTTCCACGGCATTGCTGAGATAAACCAGGGTATTCTCCCGTCTTTTCGAAAGATAGACCAGTGGTTGACCGTGATTCGAAATATGTGGGGTTAAGATTGTAAGGCCCGGCGTTTGAGAAGCGTGAAAGAGCAGGAGGATCACTCCTTTTAAAACATCGTTCCAGATTATTCTGACAATGCAGCGATAAATCGTTCAAAGGCGACATGTCCCGCCTGGTCCCGCTTAAATATGCCGGCGTCAGATAACACCTGTAAAAATACCAGACCGACCTCTCGCTGTAGAATGTCCATGATATTTTCTTTGTTGATCTCGGAATATTGGGGCAGAAACGCTTCAACCCAATCGGCATGTTTGTCAAGCTGTTCATTGCTCCGAAGATCCCGGCCGGTCAGAATGTATTCTGCCAGCATATGTAATTCTGATTTTAACCGAGAGGGCAGTACCGCCAGCCCCATCACTTCAATCAGGCCGATGTTTTCCTTTTTGATATGGTGCAGCGGCGCATGGGGATGAAATACGCCCAGCGGGTGCTCGTCGGTTGTAATATTGTTGCGCAGCACCAGATCCAGCTCGTAATATGCGCCGTTTTTTCGTGCGATGGGAGTGATGGTGTTATGCGGTTCGCCGTTGGTTTTGGCAAAAATAAACGCGGACGGATCGGTATACGACCGCCACAGTTGCAGCGTTTTGTCGGCAAAATCAATTAGCCGCCGGGGCTCTTCGCATCGGGCGCGGATCACCGACATCGGCCATTTAACGATACCGGTTTGTACATCTGTAAAGCCTTTGACTGTAAACGCTGTTTCAACAGGCGCTTTGGCCATCGCAAAATCATAACGTCCGCCCTGAAAATGATCATGACTCAGAATAGAACCGCCGACAATGGGCAGGTCTGCGTTGGAGCCGACAAAATAATGTGGAAACTGACGCACGAAATCCAACAGTTTGGCAAAGGTGGCGCGCTCAATTTTCATGGGAATATGCTGCCGGTTGAACACAATACAATGTTCGTTATAATAGACATAGGGGGAATATTGAAAGCACCAGTCCGTTCCGTTTACGGTAAGGGGAATGACGCGGTGATTTTGCCGCGCGGGATGATCCGGCCTGCCGGCGTACCCTTCGTTTTCCGCGCAAAGCTGGCATTTGGGATAACCGCTGGGCGCTGCGTTTCGGGCGGCGGCGATCGCTTTGGGATCTTTTTCCGGTTTGGAGAGGTTGACGGTGATGTCCAGATCGCCATAATCGGTAGGGCAGACCCACTTTAAATCCTTTTGGATTCGGTCACGGCGAATATAATTGGTATCCTGCGAAAAAGTATAATAAAAATCCGTCGCAACCTTTGGAGATTGGGCATAAAGCGCCCGGAATTTTGCGATTACTGCAGAAGGCGGCGGGGTAAGACATCCCATTAGAGCGGTATCGAACAGGTCTCTGTACACCACGCTGTTTTCCGGAATCAAACCGTTTTCATATGCATAATCGGTCAACGATGCAAGCAGCTCTTTCAGATTGGCGGATACGTCTTCTGACGCGGCGTCGGGGGAATAGTCGGATCGATGGAGCAGCTCTAACAACCGGTTTGTGGAATAAACACGGTCTTCAGGTGAAATCAGCCCACGGTGTATGCCGTAAGCGATCAGATGTTGAATGGTATTGTCTGTGGTCATGCTGTAAACCCATCTTTCAAGATTGTATTGTTTATTATTATAACATGCTGTTTTGCGCTTTGCAATGCATAAAACAGTTGGTGTTTTTGCTGAAATTCAGATGTAATTTTTTATTGAAGTGGTGTAGAATGTATGGTATACTATTTTAATAATTATGGTATAGGGGCATTACATGATTATTTTAGGTTTGGATCCGGGATATGCCATTGTGGGCTATGGAGTGATCAGCTACCAGGCAAATCGGTTTAAGGTGTTGGATTTTGGGGCGGTTACCACAGATAAAGACACCCCGTTTCTGACCCGGCTGGAACAGATTTATGACGGCGTGCAGTATATCTTAAACAAGTGGAAACCAGGCGCGATGGCCGTAGAACAGTTGTTTTTCAACACCAATTCCACTACGGCGATCGGTGTTGCCGAAGCGAGAGGCTGTTGTCTGCTGGCGGCGGTGCAGGCGCGGGTCGAGGTTGTGGAATATACGCCATTGCAGGTGAAGCAGGCGGTCACCGGATATGGCCGGGCAGAAAAACGGCAGATTATGGAGATGACCCGGATGCTGTTGGGGCTGGATCATATTCCGAAGCCGGACGACGCAGCGGATGCGCTGGCAGTAGCGGTATGTCATGCACACAGCGCAGGATCGTTGGCTTCTCATCTGAAAAAACTGGGTTTAAAGTAGAAAGGACGTTGGAGGATGATTTATTCGCTGCGGGGCACGTTGCTTTTTACCGATCCATCGTCGGTGGTGATTGAGTGCGGCGGGGTGGGCTATAAATGTGCAGTAACGGTTCATACGCTGCGGCAACTGCCGAAAATCGGCAGTGAGGCAAAGGTCTTTACATATATGAACGTTCGTGAGGACGCCGTGGATTTGTTTGGCTTTGCTACAGAAGACGAACTGGCATCTTTTAAGCTGTTGATTGCGGTCAACGGCGTCGGGCCGAAAGCGGCGCTGGCGATTTTATCAGAGTTGACCCCGGAAAAACTGGCTTTTGCCGTTGCGGGAGGCGATGTAAAGGCGATTACCAGAGCGCAGGGAGTCGGTCCTAAGCTTGCGCAGCGTATTGTATTGGAATTAAAGGATCGGGTTATGCCGGGGAACGCGCCGGCCGAAGCCGATGGTTCCGGCGCAGTATTGGAGGAGTCTTCGGATTTGGCGCAGGCAGTCAGCGCGTTGGTGGCGTTGGGTTACGCCCAATCGGAGGCTGCGTCGGCAGTGGCAAAAACCGATACTTCTCAGCCGGTGGAACAGATTATCAAGGATGCGCTGAAATATTTATTTTAGAGGTCGGGTATGGAACAGGAATTTGATTTTGAAAATCGTATTGTATCCGCTGAATTTTCAGGAGAGGATGCGGCGGAGGTTTCATTGCGTCCAAAACACTTGGGGGAATATATTGGGCAGGTCAAAGCCAAAGAAAATCTTTCGATCTATATGAATGCTGCGAAAAAACGCGGCGAATCGCTGGATCATGTATTGCTGTACGGCCCGCCGGGTTTGGGCAAAACAACTTTGGCGGGGATTATCGCCAATGAAATGGGCGTGAATTTGCGTGTAACCTCCGGCCCGGCTATTGAAAAGCAGGGAGATCTGGCGGCGCTGCTGACAGCGCTTTCGCCGGGAGATGTATTGTTTATTGATGAAATTCACCGGCTTTCCCGGGC
>CALWVC010000155.1 GCA_944384865.1 uncultured Clostridia bacterium | reverse complement strand
TGTCATTTGCGTCTGCATATCGGTAGGAAAGCCGGGATGCGGCTGGGTTTTGATATTGCATTTATGCAGCGGACCGGACCGGCTGACACGAATCGCTTCGTCAAATTCTTCAATTTTGGCGCCGACGTCTTCCAGTTTTGCGGTGATAGATTCCAAATGTTTGGGAATAATATTTTTAACCAGCACGTCTCCGCCGGTAGCAACGGCGGCAACCATATAGGTTCCGGCTTCGATCTGGTCGGGAATGATCGAATAGGTGGTGGAACCCAGATGATCTACCCCGTAAATTTTGATAACGTCAGTACCAGTGCCGCGGATGTCGGCGCCCATCGAATTTAAAAAGTTGGCCAGATCGACGATGTGCGGCTCTTTGGCGGCGTTTTCAATAACGGTCAATCCTTTAGCTTTGACGGCAGCCAACATCACGTTGATGGTAGCGCCGACTGAAACAGTGTCCATATAAATCGAAGCGCCGATCAGTTGGTCAGCAGTTAAAATCACCATACCGCCGTTGATATCTACATTGGCGCCCAGAGCCTCAAAGCCTTTGATGTGTTGATCAATGGGACGAACGCCGAAATCACAGCCGCCGGGACGGGCAATATCTGCTTTGTGAAAACGGCCCAGCATAGCGCCCATAAAATAACTGGAAGCACGGGTATGTTTGGTCATGGAATAGGGCACTACATGTGTGCGAATATTTTTAGGATCGATTTCAATGGTGGATTTATTGATATATTTAATATCGGCGCCCAATTCGTATAAAATTTTTACGATGGTCGAAACGTCAGAAATGTTTGGAATGTTTTCGATTCTGCAAACGCCATCAGAAAGAATGGCAGCCGGGATCAAGGCAATGGCTGCGTTTTTCGCACCGCTGATTTCTACTTCACCCTTGAGCGGGATGCCCCCGTCAATAATGAACTTTTCCAATAAGTTCACACCCTTAATTTATAATGCAGACAGCTTACTATTATTTTTGCATCAAACGATCAAAATATCAAAAACAGAAAGCTCTATAAAAATTAGAGCTTTTGCATATTATAGCATATCTTTCGTGAAATTACCACTATATATTGAAACTTTTTTTAAAAGCCGATGAATTTATTGACAGATCGTACTTTTTTTGGTAACATTGATAAAGAACCGTAACCTGAAAGGGGTATACTTTATGCAGGATTATATAATTCTGACCGATTCGACCGCTGATCTTCCAAAAGAACTGGTGGATGAACTGGATATTCAGGTAGAGCCGATGACTTATATTATCGATGGTAAAGAATATAGTGATCAACCGCTGGAGGACGATGTAGCCATCAGGGGTTTTTACCGGCTGTTGCGGGAAGGAAAACAGTCTACCACCTCTCAGGTCAATCAGCTGCGCTTTGAGGATATTTTTGATGCTATTTTGAAACAGGGGCAGGATGTGCTGTATATCGCATTTTCCAGTGCATTAAGCGGAACTGCTGAACAGGCGACGCATGCGGCGGAAGCGTTGCAGCCGAAATATCCGGATCGTAAGATCATCGTTGTGGATTCGCTGTGTGCGTCGCTGGGCGAGGGAATGATGGTGTATTATGCAGCCAATATGCGCAAAGAGGGCAAGAGTATTGACGAGGTGGCGGAATTTGTCCGTTCACAGCGGCTGCATCTTTGCCACTGGTTTACGGTGGATGATCTGAACCATTTAAAACGTGGCGGACGGGTGTCGCCGACGGCTGCACTGGTAGGGACAATGTTGGGAATTAAACCGATTTTGCATGTTGATAATGAAGGAAGGCTGATTCCGGTTTCCAAAGTGCGCGGAAGGCGGAAATCTTTAGACGATCTTGTAGAACGTGCCCGGCAGACAATCATTGATCCGGAGCAGCAGACGGTGTTTATCAGCCACGGCGACTGTGAGCAGGACGCGCTGTATATCAAACAGCAGGTTATGGAGAAAATCGGCGTCAAACAAATTTATATCAATTATATCGGGCCGGTGATCGGTTCACATTCCGGACAGGGAACAGTAGCACTGTTTTTCTTTGGCAGTAAGCGGTAATATTTGCTTTAGTGTTTTGTTTTTGATGTTGTTTTTGATAGATGAAACATTTTTTAATCATTTTTTCCATTTATAAAACGGATGGATTTGCAGACAATAAGGCTATCACCTGGTAAAGGAGTCTGTGGTTTATGCTGATTCATCCCAATAAAGAGAGCAAAATGCCTTATGATGCCGACGACGATCTGAAATTATTTGATAACGATATGCCGGTGGTTTCCGCAAATGAGTGTACCGGACTGATTCCTGTGGCGCCGATTGACGAACAGGATGCGCATTCTTATGGGGAAATTTATGATATTCCACTTTCACACAATAAAACAAAAAAGAAAAAACACATATCAGGCTCCCGAATTGGCAAACAGGATTAAACTGTTATCAATCGAAACGACTCATTCAATGCATTCGCCGGAAAAATTGCATCCTTTTTCCAGCTGAACCGGAGCTTTACACAGCTTTAGCGCCAAGTAAAAACGCAGCGCCGTTCATCAACGGCGCTGCGTTTTTTTAGGTTTATTTATCTTTGGATTTTTTAATGACTTTCAGACGGGAAAACTCTTCCCGCTCTTTTTCTTCCAGCGAGTCGGAAATAAATTTAATGGTGGTTTCAAAGCGTGGGATAATGATATTTTTCAACGCATTGGCGCGTTTTTGGGTCTTTTTAATTCCTTCTGCCAGTCGGTAGATGGTGTTTTCGACTTCGCTGAGCTTGATGGTCAATACTTTGACCTGGTCAAACTTTTTAAACGCATCATCCAGTGTTTCGTTGGTACGGGAATAACCATACAAAATTTTCGGGCTGGTATAATTGATGTGAACGATGGGAATATCCACGCCCATAACGCTGCGGTAATCTAACTCAATGCCGTTGTCAATTGGAACGGTTTGAGACAACTCGTCAATAATGCCAAGGGTGATATTTGCCTGTTGTAACGCCTGATAGGCTTCAAAATAGGTGGCGTTGATGGCTTTTTGGATTTCCTTGGCGGTATCCAGCATGGACATGGTCTCTCGAACCAAAATATTACGTTTTCGATCCATCAGTTCAAAGCCGGTTTTCGCAAGGTCCAGCGATTTTTTAGTTGCGATCAGATTGCCTTTGGTAGGGAAGATCTGTGCCATATATGCCACCTCCTGATCATTTGCAAGATGATTTCTTAAAGATTATTCGTGCGGTTTATAATATTTGTCGAGCAAATCACCATCGATTCGATCCAGTTCTTCCCGGGGCAGATAACCCAACAGATCCCAGCCCAGATCCAGCGTTTGTTCGATGCTGCGGGATTCGGTGGGAAGCTGGGTTAAAAACCGATCTTCAAACAGTTTGCCGAATTCCATATATTTTTTGTCTACTGCTGAAAGCTCTTCTTCGCCGATAACCGAAGCCAGTGAACGGGCATCCTGCACCTTGGCGTAAGCGGCAAACAGCTGGTTAGCCAGCGGTGAATGATCCTTTCGCGTGTAACCCTCGCCGATGCCGTCTTTCATCAGACGGGAAAGGGAAGGCAATACCCCGACAGGCGGGTAGACGCCTATGCCGTCCAACGAACGATCAAGCACAATCTGCCCCTCGGTGATATAGCCGGTCAGATCAGGTACCGGATGGGTGATATCATCATTGGGCATGGTTAAAATCGGAATTTGTGTTACAGAACCGTCGTGTCCTTTGATCATGCCGGCGCGTTCATACAGTGACGCCAGATCAGAATACAGATAGCCCGGATAACCTTTTCGGCCCGGAATTTCGCCTTTAGACGAACTGAATTCCCGGCAGGCCTCCGCATAAG
>CALWVC010000154.1 GCA_944384865.1 uncultured Clostridia bacterium | reverse complement strand
TGCGCCTGACGCTGGACACCGGCTGCAACGGCCGGCAGACCGCCGATCTCTTATGGCAGCACGGCGTCAGCTGTGAACTGTGGGACGATCGGTATGTGGTATTGCTGTTTACACCGTTCCATACGCCGGCACAGATAGATGCGGTATACAAGGCGCTGCAACACTGCCCGCCGGCCGGAACACCGGCCGAAACGCCCGTATGGGATAATACGACGGTTTTACCGCTCTGGGAAGCGCTGAACCGGGATACCCAAACCGTTTCCCCCGGGCAATCGGCCGGGCGCATCGCCGCACAGACGGTGTTTTACTGCCCGCCGGGCATTCCTGCCGTTTTGCCCGGAGAACGCATCTCACAAAATACCGCACGCTTCTTAAAAAACAGTAGCATTTCAGGCGTTTTAGTGGTAAAATGATAACAGAATCCACAAAGGAGGCTGCGTTATATGAAGCTGATACTTGCAATCGTGAACAAAGACGATGCGAACATGGTATCCGGCGCACTGCTGGAACAGGGTTTTTTCGCAACCAAGCTGGCGACTACCGGCGGATTTTTAAAAGTTGGAAACACCACCTTTCTGATCGGCGTGGATGAACGAGACGTCGACCGTGCGTTGGAGTGTATCAAGCTGCATGCCAGCAAACGCACCCAGGCGGTTCCGGAGGTCAACTCTTATTCCGCGATGGAAATGATGCCGACCACCATCCAGGTGACGGTCGGCGGTGCCACCATCTTTGTGCTGGACGTCGACCGGTTCGAGAAATTTTAATGGACCGGCTGGATTTTATTCGAACGGCAATCGCCGGCGGGCAACTGCCGCATGCCTTTTTACTGGAGGGGGAAGATGCCCTGCCGGCAGCGGAGCTGATCGCGGCAGCCGCTGTCTGCACCGGTGTTTCAAAGCCCTGCGGCGTCTGTGAAGCCTGTAAAAAAGCCCGGACCGGCAATCATCCGGATATTCTCCGGTATGAACCGGGGCAAAACATCAAATCCTATACCGTAGATCTGATCCGTTCCATCCGGCAGGACGTTTATATTCTGCCCGGCGAAGCGAACAAAAAGGTTTATCTGCTTTTACAGGCAGACGATCTACGGGAGCAGGCGCAAAACGCGCTGCTGAAAACGCTGGAGGAACCGCCGGAATACGCGGTGTTTATCCTGACCTGCCGATCGAAGGAAAAGCTGCTGGAAACCGTCCGGTCCCGCTGCGCGGTATTTGTACTGGGCGCCCAGACGGCTGTATTTGATCCGGCGGTGACTGCATCGGCCGGAGCGCTGCTGACCGCCGCGGCAACCGGCAGCGAACTGGCGCTGTTAAAGGCCGCGAACGATTTGGGAACCGATAAAACCAGCATCCGGCAGACATTGCTGTGCGCCGGAGAGCTGTTGCGGCAGGCGTATATCTATCGTCTGACCGGCGGGCAGAATCCGCTGTCCGCGCTGGATCGGTGCAGCATCGGCACACTGCTGCGCTGGTCGGATCTCACCGATGGTGCCGCTTATGCGGTTTTACAAAACCTGCATACCGGCCTGAACCTGACGAAGCTGTGCGCCGACCTGCGGCGCGCGTTATAACGATTGTGCCCGGTCAACCATCCGGCATGACCAACAGACAAGCAAAGGAGCTGCTATATGACCGAGATCGTCGGCGTCCGCTTCAAAGGAGCGGGCAAAGTATATTATTTTGACCCCAACGGCCAGCGCTATGAAAAAGGCCTGCCGGTCATCGTCGAAACCGCGCAGGGCACCGAATGCGCTGAAGTTTCCATCGCCAACACCAGCGTGGAGGACGATAAAATCGTCAGCCCGCTGAAAAAAGTGCTGCGTCCGGCCTCCGACGACGACTTAAGACGGATGGAGGAAAACCGTCAGAAAGAACAAAAAGCATTTGACATCTGTAATAAAAAAATCGCGGAGCACAAGCTGGAAATGAAGCTGACCGGCGTAGAATATGCGTTTGACGGCAGTAAAATTCTGTTTTACTTCACCGCTGACGGGCGGGTGGATTTTCGGGAACTGGTCAAGGATCTGGCCAGCCAGTTCCACACCCGGATTGAACTGCGCCAGATCGGCGTGCGGGACGAAGCAAAAATGCTGGGCGGTATCGGCATCTGCGGGCAACAATTCTGCTGTTCCCGGTTCCTTGACGACTTTCAGCCGGTATCTATCAAAATGGCGAAAGAGCAGGGGTTATCCCCCAACCCTCTGAAAATTTCCGGCTCCTGCGGGCGGCTGATGTGCTGCCTGAAATATGAGCAGCACGCATATGAATGCCTGCTGAAGGAAACCCCAAAACACGGCGCATCGGTGCAGACGCCCGACGGCAAGGGCGTTGTGGCAGACGTCGCACTGCTCAAAGGGACGGTTAAAGTCAAATTTGAAAATGAAAATGAAACGACGCTTCGCGTCTATGATAAAGCAGACGTCCGGCCGCTTGTCAAAAAAGACGGCGACAGCAGTCAGGAGCCTGTGAAAAAAGGATCAAAAGCCGCAGGCGGCCGGCAAAAACACAAGGAACATCGGGATAAACCATAATCAGGCGACGACTGTGTCTGCCTGGGATTTGCCATTGTCTTTTTGCGCGACGACGACGGACGCATACAGGCTCAAAAAGAATAAGGCCAGTAAACTGGCCGTGATTTCTCCAACAATAACAAATAAACTTTGCGTAATTTCCCGGTTTTGTAACAATTTCTCTATTGCAAATCGTGAAAACCTGTGCTAAAATATCTGTAAAAACGGAGTTTTATCGGATGTTTGCCGTTTTGCCGGCAGATGCCTGCTTCGTATGAAAGGATGGTATGAACAATGGCATATAAGATTTCTGACGATTGCATCTCCTGCGGCGCCTGCGAAGCGACCTGCCCGAATTCGGCGATTGCTGAAGGCGACGGCAAATATGAGATTGATCCGGAGAAATGCATTGACTGCGGCGCCTGTGCGGAAGGATGTCCTGTCAGCGCTATTTCCGAGGCGTAATCGACAACAGCAGACACTACATAAAAGCAGGACAGAAAAAATGTCCTGCTTTTATTGCTGTATATCCGGTTTTATTTGTGCCAGAGGGAGGGCGTGTAATGACCAGAGAACCCATCGGGAACGGCCTTTATGTCTTTTGCTGCGACAACCATAAATTTGGCACCGACGCGGTGCTGCTGGCGGATTTTGCCCGCCCCCGCAGCGCAACAAATATCTGCGACCTGTGCGCCGGCTGCGGCATTATCCCGCTCCTGATCTGCCGGGATGTTCCGGATATTCCGGTCACGGCGGTAGAATTGCAGCCCAATGCGTCTGCGCTGCTACAACAGGCGGTAAGCTGCAACCACCTGGAGGGCCGGGTCACGCCGGTATGCGCCGACCTGAAAACGCTGGATCCCCGGCTGCACGGCCGGTTTGACCTTGTCACCGTCAATCCCCCTTATCAAAAGGCGGGCAGCGGAAAAATGAGCGGTAATGATGAGGTGGACATCGCCCGGTTTGAGCTGGCCTGCACGCTGCGGGATGTGGCAAACGCAGCGGCAAAGCTGCTGGTATCCAAGGGCCGGCTGTGTATGTGTTATCCGCCCGCAAGGCTTTCTGAAGCCTGCTGCATATTGTCAGACGCCGGGCTGGAGCCAAAACGGCTGCGGATGGTTTGCAAAGCGCCGGACGCACCGCCGGAGCTGCTGTTATTAGAGGCGGTAAAAGCCGCCCGGCCGGGGCTGCGGATTTTACCGGCGCTGTTCACCGGTACAAACGGCAATATATCTGAAGAGTTACAGCGCATCTATGCGCCGTTTTCGAAAAATCTTGAACCTATCGGCAAAGGAGGGCCGGATCATGGGTAAGCTTTATGTAGTCGGCACACC
>CALWVC010000153.1 GCA_944384865.1 uncultured Clostridia bacterium | reverse complement strand
GCTTTGATCCAGCAAATCTCCGGCAAACAGCAGCTGCACCTGGTCATTTTTCAGATTTGCTTTTTGCAGCGCCAGTGAAATTGCATTACACAACATTCCGCTTTCAGCGGCCTCCCAGCTATCCTGTCCCAGCTTATCATCCTCAAATGTCCGATCAAACAGGCTGCCCAGCGGCCCGTTTTTTTCTTTTTTGCCCGCAACGCCCGCAAAACCCACGACTGTCAGAGCATGCTCCATGATAACCGTATCTGTTCCAACCCGTTTTGGCATCTGACCGCCTCCTCTAAAACAATTTTAACGCCAGCAGCACCAATCCGTAAATCCAGGACGCAAAAGTCCCGTAAACAATGACCGGGCCGGCAATAGAAAACATTTTTGCGCCAATTCCCAAAACATGCCCTTCTGTCTTAAACTCAATCGCCGGAGCGGCCATAGCGTTGGCGAATCCGGTGATCGGCACCAATGTGCCCGCGCCCGCAAAATTGGCGATCTTTTGATACAGTGTCAACGCTGTCAGAAGGATCGACAAAAACACCAAACTGATTGATACCGCACTGGATGCCTGCATTTTGCTCAACCCTGCCATTTGATATAAATCCAGCAGCAGCTGGCCAATGACACAAATCAGGCCGCCGACCCAAAAGGCGTTCAGGCAATCGGGCAGCACCTTGGACTTTTTGGATGCCATTTTGGTCATCTGATCATATTGCTTGTTTGTCAAACCAGATTCATCCTTTCGTTTTTTCTGCTGTTATTATGCGCATGATCGGCAGATTTATCACGCATACTAACAGAAAAACAAGGAGATTTGTAAAATGGCGGAACTGATTTGCCTACAGCATATTTCAAAAATTTATAACAAGGGCAAAAACGAGGTGCGGGCACTGGATGATATTTCGCTGTCCATCCCTGCCGGCAGATTTGTCGCCATCACCGGCGCTTCCGGTTCCGGAAAATCCACGTTGATGCATATTCTCGGCTGTTTGGATACGCCCGACCACGGTTCTTATTTTCTCGCAGGAGCAGATATGCGCAAACAAAGCAGCTATACACTGTCCCGTATCCGGCGGCAAAAAATCGGGTTTGTGTTTCAGCGATTTCACCTGATCCCGACATTGACTGCCAGGGAAAACGTCCAGCTGCCGCTGGTTTACGCCGGTATTCCGGCGCGCCGGCGAACAGCGCCCGCAGAGCAGGCACTGCGTCTGGTAGGCCTGGATCAGCGCATGGACCATCGCCCCAATCAGCTGTCCGGTGGGCAGCAGCAGCGAGTCGCCATCGCCCGGGCGTTGATCAACGATCCGCCTGTTTTACTGGCAGACGAACCCACCGGAAATCTGGACAGCAATACCGGAGAGCAGATTCTGGATATTCTGCAACAACTGCATCGGCGCGGCAAAACCATTATTCTGATCACCCACGATCCCCGCGTGGCGGACGCCGCCGAAACCCGTGTCCTGCTGCAAGACGGAAAAATCGTTTGACAAGCCGTCGGTTATATGGTATAATCTCACACAACGAAATTTTTAAAGAGGTTTTTTACGATGCTTTTTGTTTGCACACGACATATACATTGACGCTTGTATCTGTAAATGGTACAGGCGTATGTTTACGTCGTGTGCCTGTAACAGTTTATAAAACCTGTTGGGCCACGGCTCAACAGGTTTTTTGTTATAGCGATATAAAACCTTACTTCTTACCTTTAGCATTAACAAGCGAAACATCATGAAAAACAACCGCCTGTTTTCTCCGATAACAGGCTGGCAAATACATCAGAAAGGATCAAATTTATGCAATCTGTCACCAATCAGCTTACCCGGTTGATCTCCGATATTTTCAGTCAGCTGGGCTATGATCCCGCGTTCGGAAGCGTCATTGCCTCTGACCGTCCGGATCGGTGTCAGTTTCAGTGCAACGGCGCTTTTGCCGCCGCCAAAGCCGCCAGACAGAACCCGGTTGAAATCGCTGCGCATATCGTGAATATTTTACGGCGGGATCATCGTTTTTCCAATGTGCAAACCGTCGGCGGCTTTATCAACCTAACGCTAAACGACCAAACGATTTTGTATATTGCCACACAGTTATATGATGATCCATATGCCGGTGTCCCGCAGACAACGCAACCCGAAACAATCTTTTTGGACTACGGTGGGCCGAATATTGCAAAACCGCTGCACATCGGACATCTGCGCGCCGCCGTTATCGGACAGGCGCTGAAAAATTTGGTCCGGGCCACCGGCAGAACCGCTGTCAGCGATATTCATCTGGGAGACTGGGGACTGCCCATGGGGCTGGTGATTGCACAACTTTGTGAGGGGCATCCTGCCGCTTTCTCCGATAGTGCCGGCCATCTTACGGCTCAACAGCTGAACACGCTATATCCATTGGCGGCGGCTCGCGGAAAAACAGATCCAGATTTTCTGCAAACGGCACGGCAAATTACCGCGTCTTTACAAATGGGAGATCCCAAATATACTGCGATATGGAAACGTATTTCCGAACTGTCCGTCAAAGATTTGAAAAGTACATACGCCGACCTCTGTATCGATTTCGACCTTTGGCAGGGCGAAAGCGACGCGGCGCAGTATATTCCGGCGTTGCTGACGCTGCTGCGTGAAAAACATCTGTTACGGCACAGCGACGGTGCGCTGGTGACGGATGTGACAACGCCTTTTGATAACCCACCCCTGCCACCGGTCCTTTTACAAAACAAAAACGGCGGCAGCACCTATGCGGCTACCGATCTTGCCGCTGTTATGCAAAGACAAAAAGATTTTGCGCCAAATCAAATCTGGTATATCGTAGACAAACGGCAGCACCTGCACTTTCAGCAGGTATTCCGCTGCGCTGAAAAAGCCGGGGTCGCGGCCCCGGGTGTTTTACGGCATCTGGAATTCGGAACAATGAACGGCCGGAACGGAAAACCGTTTAAAACCAGAGACGGCGGCGTTATGCAGCTTTCAGAACTGTTTAACGCCGTATACCACAGTGCATACGACCGACTGAAAAATTCCCCGCACAGCCCGAAACCCTCTATAGCAGACACTGCGCACGATCTGGCGGTCGCCGCCATAAAATTCGGGGATCTTTGCAACCATCGTTCCAAAGACTATATCTTTGATCCGGAAAAATTTCTGGCCAAAGAAGGGAAATCCGGCGGATTTTTGTTATATACAACGGCGCGAATCAACTCGCTGCTGGCCAAAGCCGACAAACCGCCGCAATTTACGTTGCGCGGCGTTTACAGCCAACACGAGCGGGATCTGCTGCTGACACTGCTTATGGACAGCGATGCCTGCACAACCGCCTGGAAAGAAGCTGCACCCAATTATATCTGTGAAAGCGCCTACCGTATCGCCTGCGCTTTTTCGGCGTTTTATCACAATTGCCCGATTTTACAGGAACAGGATACTGACAAACGCGCGTCCAGACTCAGTCTCTGCCTGCTGACAAAGAAAATTCTTGAGAATCGCCTGCGGATTCTGGGCATTTCTCCGGTAGAACAAATGTGACCGTTCTTTTGCACATTACATTGTTCGTTCTGTCAAACCGCGCGTTTTAAAACGACATATCTTCAACCGGTTCACAATAATAGTGATCGTAACATCTCTCCAAAATATCAGACGACACCCATTGTGCACACACAGTCGATCCCAAAAAGCTTTTTATATAAAGAAAACAGACCATGAAAACTCCATAGTCTGCTCTTAAAATATAAAAAAACCACGCATGAAAAAATCCGATATTCAAAAACTATAAAACAGCCGGTTGATGTTTCATTTCAATTCAATAACCAGATCATGATCACCACGACAGACCAAGCTATATACGGCCATTTTACGCAGATGATGCTATTATT
>CALWVC010000152.1 GCA_944384865.1 uncultured Clostridia bacterium | reverse complement strand
GCAATACATTTACTAGCAGATCACCGGTCGCATCTACGACAAATCGCAAATCTTTCTTCTGCAATCGGTGTAAAATGCGCTCATAAATATCTGCGGGCATAGACCCCGGGACGCTGCCCGCCAGCACCAGCGTATCCCCCGGCTGCATCAGATCCAGCTTTTGATGCAGCTGTTCCAGTGCATCCGCGCTGATCGCCGGGCCCTGCGCGTTGATTTCCGTTTCTTTTCCGGTTTTCAGTTTAACATTGATCCGGGTCATCCCCTGACCTAGCCGGATAAAATCCGTATGAATCCCCTGCTGTGTCAGACCCCGTTCCAGCGCGTCTCCGGTAAACCCTGCTATAAAGCCCAACGCGGTGCTTTCAACCCCCAGCGCATGCAAAACCACTGTAACGTTGATCCCTTTTCCGCCCAGATACAGCTCTTCTGCAACCGAACGATTGGTCTGCCCCGGTTCAAAGTGTTCCATGTGCATCACATAGTCCAGCGCCGGGTTAAATGTCACCGTATAAATCATTGCAAACCGACCTCCTTAATAACTGTATGCTCTGCAAACACCGGATCAGGCAACCGGTCTGTAATCACACAGCTGTTCTCCAAACTGCCAAAGCACACCGCTGAAACCTGCTTAAACTTGGAATGATCTGCTAAAACAAAGGATACATACGAACGCTTGATTGCTTCTGATTTGATCAGTGCCTCATCAATATCCGGTGTTGTAAAGCCCCGTTGGATATCAATGCCGTTGGTTCCCATATAACATTTGGTAAAATTATATTTTTGAATACTGGCAACGCTTTCGGCCCCGACGATCGCCTCGGTAACCAGCCGCAGCTGCCCGCCGGTCACATAGGCCGTAAACCCTTTTCTGATCAACTGCTTGGCATGTGCAATTCCATTGGTGACATAAACTGCCTTTTGCGCAGTAATATAATCGATCATCGCCAACGTCGTAGTCCCTGCATCTATATACACAAAATCACGATCATGGATGGTCCCGGCGGCATACCGGGCGATCTGCTGCTTTTCCGGCACATGCAATACGGACTTGGTATCAATATCGGCCTCCGCCGTCTGCACTACCTCTCGGATCGCCGCAACCCCGCCATATACCCGTTTGGCGCGGCCCTGTTCATCCAACACCGCAATATCCCGACGCACTGTGGATTCACTGGTCTGCAGCATCTGCGCCAACTGTGATACGCTGACAACCTCCTGCTGCCTGAGAATCTGCAAAATTCTCTGAAATCGCTGTTCGGATAACATGCTTATTCCTCCTGACAATGTCAGTATACAATCAAACCATTTCATTGTCAAGCATTTTTTATCAAATATTTAAAATATGTTTTCATTTTTAATCAAAATATTTCAAATTAGAAAAACTTATATCTTTACAGTGCCCCGTTTGTAGGTTTTTATTAAAACGCAGCTCATCAGTTTACAAAATCAAACTATGATCAACGAGTCTGGCAATTTACAATTGCAACCGCCCGTTCATCAATATTCCCTTAGTCCGGTGATTACCGGCAACGTAAAATTTGACACAAGCTTATTTTTTATCGTTCTCGCAACAAATCTAAAATATTTTCATTCGCCACGCTCATTACCACCGGCTCAGTTGTAACAACAAACAGCAAAAAATGTTCTTTACTGTTTCATGGTGCTGAAAGGCCATTATGGCCAAGTCGATACGGTGATCGGTTTTCACAAGGTCTACGACTTGGTAAAGAGTCCATGCTCCAAGGGGAACCGGAGTCTGAATGTTGCTGCAGATGTGCCGTTCAAGACCGTGCTGGCCTAATATTTCAACCAGGCTGCAGCGGAGTACGTATTTTGATGGACGCTGAAAACAGTGACGCAAGGCGATCTACCACTGAGGCCGTCTTTGTGGGTGAGGACGCATATTAAAGCAAGTGCCAATCCGAAAAAGCAGGTAAAGAAGGTGGTATGCCAGGCATCTATCCCCAGAAGATGCGAAAATATCTCTCTGATCTCCTTTTTCGCGTTTTTGTTCTTGCCTTGTTTTCGCACAACTCAAAAAGCCCGTTTTGGTCCAACGTACCAAAACGGGCTTTTTCAACAGACTGATCCTGCCGGGAAATCAGCAGGCTTTCACAGCATATAATAGAAGTTCATTCTAAAAACCTACACAATTATGATAAACAACAAATCTCCAATCAATATCAAAGCCTCACTCGTTATAATCTTTCGTTTTATTTTTATACCGGCTTATAAAGCTTCTGGTTTCTTTGGCGACAACCCCGCTCAACGCGATCAGCGCGATCAGATTCGGAAACGCCATCATTCCATTGAAAATATCCGCAATTCCCCACACTGCGGCAGCGGTCAGATACGGACCAATAAATACCGCGGCAATATACACCCAGCGAAAAATCTGCACAACCCATTTCTTTCTGCCACACAAATACTCCAAGCAACGTTCAGAATAATAATTCCACCCTAAAATCGTCGTAAAGGCAAAAAAGGTCAGACAAATCATTAAAATAAAACTGCTGACCGATCCGGGCAGAAAAAACAACCCGTCATCAAAGGCCTTGTTGGTGATATTCACACCCTCCAGCCGGACGCCCTGGGCGTCTACGCCGCGCCAGGCATCGGTCAACACAATGGATAGTCCCGTCATGGTGCAGATCACAATCGTATCAATAAACGTGCCTGTCATGGATACCAGTCCCTGCCGCGCCGGTTCTCTGGTCCTGGCGGCAGCCGCGGCAATCGGCGCAGACCCCAGACCGGATTCATTAGAAAAGATCCCTCTTGCCACTCCTTTTTGCACCACAACAAGCAGCGACCCTACCAGCCCGCCGGTAACCGCCGAAGGATTGAACGCTCCGGCTACAATCTCGACAATTGCTCCGGGCAGCTCCGACAGGTTACTGAACAACAAGACCAGACAGGTTGTCACATATAAAATAGCCATAAACGGAACAAGCACTTCAGAAACCTTTGCAATGCGCTTGATTCCGCCAATAATCACCAGCGCTGTCAGAACCGTTACAAACAGACCGGCGATCAACGCCACGGCCGAATAGGAATGACCAAACAGCGTGACCATATACTGCTTGTCCGGGTCCGCAAAGCTCTGAACCGCATCCGTAATACCATTGACCTGCGTGATGGTTCCGATCCCTAACAAGCCGGCGCCGACGCCGAAAAAGGCAAATAACCGAGCCAGCCATTTCCATCGCTTTCCCATACCGTTTTCAATATAATAAAACGGCCCGCCCAATACATGATTGTCTTTATCCACCGTCCGGTATTTCACCGCCAGCAACCCTTCTGCATATTTGGTAGCCATACCGAAAAAGGCAGCAACCAGCATCCAAAACAGCGCGCCCGGCCCACCGGCATAAATGGCAGTCGCCACACCCACGATATTCCCGGTTCCAATGGTTGCAGAAAGCGCGATACACAACGCCCCAAAGCTGGATACTTCGCCTTTGGCGTCGTCTTCATCCTTCACCATAAATTTAAATGCTTTTGGCAAATGGATGACCTGCAATAACTTCAACCGAATGGTTAAATAAAGGCCTACCGCCAGAATCAAAACGATCAGCGGAACACCCCAGACCCAGTCATTGACCGTACTGATCAACTGCTCAAACGTCAAACCCAATACCACCCTTTATTCTTTATAAATCAAATGCTGTATTATTATATCGTTTTTTCACTTATAAGGCAAGATTTTTTCTAAAAACAGTATATAAAAATCTCACCGAAAGCAGATTCAAACCTGCTCCGGTGAGATGTTCCCGTCTTATAATCTTGATTATTCGTGCATAAACTGTTTTACAAACGCATCGATCTGCTGCTCGTCTTTATGATCCGGTGTGCCGGGATTGGCATACAACGACCATCGCTCAACATGCTCTAACGT
>CALWVC010000151.1 GCA_944384865.1 uncultured Clostridia bacterium | reverse complement strand
GCTGCTGCGATACACTCCTCATCCGTGGCGTCCAGCTTGCCATAACGGATATTTTCCATCACCGTGCCGGTAAACAGGTTGGTGTCCTGTAACACGATACCCAGCGCCCGGCGCAGATCACGTTTTTGAATTTTATTGATATTAATCCCGTCATAGCGGATTTTGCCGTCTGCGATATCGTAAAATCGGTTCAGCAGATTGGTGATCGTAGTTTTACCAGCGCCGGTAGCGCCCACAAACGCCACTTTCTGACCGGGTTTTGCATATAAAGAGACGTTATGCAGGACAGGTTTTCCTGTTTCATATTCAAAATCCACGTCAAACAGGCGGACGTCGCCGGTCAGTTTGGTATAGGTAGTTGTTCCGTCAGCCTGATGCGGATGTTTCCATGCCCACATACCGGTTCTCTGTGCGCATTCTGTGATGACGCCGTTTTCTTCACAGGCATTTACAAGGGTTACATACCCATGATCCTGTTCCGGCTGTTCGTCCATCAGATTAAAAATGCGTTCTGTTCCGGCGAGCCCCATAACGACCGCGTTGACTTGATTGGATACCTGATTGATGTTGCCGACAAACTGTTTGGTCATGTTCAGAAACGGTACTGCAATGCTGATGCTGACAGCCATACCGGAAATGCTCAGGTTGGGTGCGCCTGACAGCAGCAAAATGCCACCGGTAATGGCAACCAGAGCATATAGGATATTGCCGATGTTGTTTAAAATCGGCCCCAAGATGTTTGCATACCGGTTCGCCTGCTCGGATTCGGCGAAAAGAAGATCGTTGAGCCGGTTAAAATCTGCTTCGCTTTCTTCTTCGTGGCAGAACACCTTGATAACCTTTTGTCCGTTCATGGCTTCCTCTATAAAGCCTTCAACTTTTCCCAGGGCAGTCTGCTGGCGGAAGAAAAAGCGGGCCGATCCGCCGCCAACTTTTTTGGTAATCAAGCTCATAATCACAACGCCGAGTAACACAACCAGGGTTAGCCAAACACAATAATAGATCATGATGAAAAAAATGGTCAGAACGGTAATCGCAGAAATTAAAAGTTGCGGAAAGCTTTGAGAGATCATCTGCCGCAGGGTGTCAATATCGTTGGTGTAATGGCTCATAATGTCGCCGTGATTATTGGTGTCGAAATATTTAACCGGCAGACGCTGCATGCCGTTGAACATCTGTTCACGCAGTTTTTTCAGCGTTCCCTGGGTGATGATGGCCATTAACTGATTGAATGCGAATCCGGCTAGCAGGGATAAAATGTAAAAAACAACCAAAAGCGCGACCAGCGATAAAATTTTACTGCCGACTGCGCTCCAGTCGCCGGTCTGCCAGCTTTGCTCCACGATTGCGATAATATTCTGCATAAAAACGGCGGGAATTGAGCTGACGACGGCGCTGAACACGATGCAAATGACGACGACCGGCAGCATCACCGGGTAAAATTTTCGCATCGTTTTCAGCAGCCGGCCGATGGTTTTCTTTTTGTCAGTTTTGTTATGCATCCTGGGCACCCGCCTTGTTTTGTGATGTGTAGATTTCCTGATAGATTTCATTATCGGCCATCAGCTGCGCATGGGTTCCGATGGCGTTGATGGATCCGCCCTGCATGACGATAATGCGGTCTGCATCCTCTACCGAGGCGGTTCGCTGCGCAATGATGATCTTGGTGGTTTCGGGGATATATTCCCGCAGCGCTTTTCGGATTTTAGCGTCGGTTTTCGTGTCTACCGCGCTGGTGGAATCGTCCAATATCAGAATTTTCGGTTTTTTCAGCAGCGCTCTGGCAATACACAGCCGCTGCTTTTGACCGCCGGAAACATTGGCGCCGCCCTGTTCGATATATGTATTGTAGCCGTCTGGAAATTGGGAGATAAACTCGTCCGCACAGGCCATTTGGCATGCCTGGATCATTTCCTCGTCGGTCGCTTCTTTGTTGCCCCAGCGAAGATTTTCCTTGATCGTGCCTGAAAATAAAATGTTTTTCTGTAACACGACGGCAACCTGATTGCGCAGCGTCTCTAAATCATACAGTTTAACGTCAATGCCGCCAACCTTAACAACGCCCTGGGTGGCGTCATACAGGCGGGAAATCAGTTGGATCAGTGACGATTTGGAAGAGCCGGTACCGCCGATAATGCCAATGGTTTCACCGGACCGGATATGCAGATCGACATCCGTTAACGCCATTCGTTCAGCATTTTTGGAATATTTAAAGCTGACGTGTTCAAAAGAGATAGATCCGTCTGGCACAGAATAAATGGGGTTCTCCGGGTTTTGCAGCGTGCTTTTTTCTGACAGTACCTCAACAATGCGTTTGCCGGATTCGCCTGCCATAGTGATCATCACAAAAACCATGGACAGCATCATCAGACTGCTGAGCATCATGAAGCTGTAGGTGAGAAGGGCGGAAAACTGCCCGATATCCAGAGCCACCCCGGTGGTGGAAATAATGGTATAGGATCCGTAGGACAGGACGAAAACCATGACGGTATAGAGACAGAACTGCATCAAGGGGTTGTTGACGGCGAGAATACGCTCGGCTTTGGTAAAATCGGCGCAGACGTCTTCGGCAGCCGCGTCAAATTTTTGTTGTTCATAATCCTCGCGTACAAAGGATTTTACTACACGAATGCCTTTGATGTTTTCCTGAATGGAACTGTTCAGGTTATCATATTTTTTAAACACTTTCCGAAACAGCGGCATCGTTTTGTAAATAACCAGGCCGAGCCCCACGCCCAGAACAGGCACGACAAACAGAAAGATCCATGCCATTCTGCCGCCCATCACAAAGGCCATTACAAAGGCGAAAATCAACATGAGCGGCGCTCGTATAGCAATCCGGATGATCATCATATACGCTACCTGCACGTTGGTGACGTCGGTTGTCATTCTGGTGACAAGCGATGATGTCAGAAATTTATCGATATTTTCAAAAGAGTAGGTCTGGATACTGTGAAACATATCTTTACGAAGGTTTCTGGCCAATCCGCTGGAGGCGGTGGCACAAGTAGCGCCTGCCAGCGCGCCGAACAGCAGGGAAAGCCCGGCCATCAGGATCAGCAATATGCCGTACCGCATCAAAACACCCATATCGCAGCCGTCTTTTATGGCGTTGACCAGTAACGCAATCACAAAAGGAATGATGCATTCCATAACGACTTCCAAAGATACCAGTATCGGCGTTGCAATAGAGGCTTTTTTATATTCCCGAATACTTTTTGCCAATTGTCTAATCATATTGTTTTTTATGATCCTTTCTTATTGTATATAAATGCGAGCAGTTCCACACAGACGTCGACGCCCAGTTCCCCGCTGTCTAAAATAACGTGGTAATTGCCTGCCGCGCCCCATTCCATATCTGTATAATATTGATGATAGATCCGACGGCGCTTGTCTTGATCTTTCAGACGCTTTTCCGGGGAATCGGCGCGTTCGCCGTAGACACGAACAATTCGTTCGGCGCGTTTTTCCAGGCTGGCACGGATGAAAACCTTCAGACAATTCGCCGTATCCCGAAGAATAAAATCCGCACAACGGCCGACAATGATACACGGACCCTGCGCCGCAAGTTCGCGGATCACTTTGCTTTGTGCATTCCAGAGATAATCCTGCATGGACATGCCTCTGGCGTCTCTGTCTATAAAGGCGTTTGAAAGCCAGCTGCTATGCAAGGCGTCCTCTCCTTTATCTTTCACGTATTCTTTTGCAAATCCTGATTCTTCCGCGATTTTTTCAATCAGCTCCTGATCATAGCAGGGGATCCCCAGCTTTTTGGCCAATTCTTTTCCGATGGTGCGTCCGCCGCTTCCAAATTCGCGGCTGATGGTAATGACTTTATGCTTCATATTGGTCGCCCCTTAAAAATAGCTTTTTGGTTTATATGGTTTTGCCGAAAAAAAGCGCGAAC
>CALWVC010000150.1 GCA_944384865.1 uncultured Clostridia bacterium | reverse complement strand
GGATTGCAGATCCTGCGGCAAATCGTCCAGCGCGTCGGCCAGATAGATCCATTTTCCGGCGCAATAGCCCATCTGCTGCAACACCCGTTGCTTGACCGCATCAGTCTGCCCGTGCGCGAACATCTCCTGTAAAAGTTGCGCCGTGGGCTCCGCCGCGCGATCCAGACTGTCGCAGCCGCCGCGTTCCAGCGCCGCCTGCCGCTGCATCATGCTTGCCGCCGCCGATTCAATTTCGGGATAATCCCGCGCCGCTTTTTTATGCGCCCGCCGGTAAAACAGACGGATCAACCGGTATTGCAGCCGCTTGAAAAAGCCGCCGTCGGCAATGTTATCGGCAATTTTGCAGTAAAACAGAATGACCGCGCACGCAGCAGTATAGGCCAGGCTGTCGCTGGGCTGCTGCAGCCTGCGGCACTTTTTCAGCGGATTAAACGGACAGCGCATTGTCGTATAGCCGCAGCATTGCGGCTCGCCGGCCAGCAACAGCATCGCCAGAAACGTGAAATCATAAGACAAAATCAGTCTGGATAACACGCCGTAGCTTTTACCCAACTGCCGGCAAAGAGAACAATACACCGCTTTATAGGTTTCAAATTCGGCGATTTTCAGCTCGGGCTGATAGGCTTTCACATAGCCGAACACCGGTGTTCCTCCTTTAAACCGACTGCAATCTGCGTCTATTATACACCAAACGCCGCGTCAAAATTGAACAAAACGTAAATTTTACCGCTATTTCACGTCTAAAAGCGGTTTCAGATACTGCCCGGTGTAAGATTTGGGATTTTGCGCCACCTGCTCCGGCGTCCCGGTGGCGACAATCTGCCCGCCCTGATCGCCGCCTTCCGGCCCCAGGTCGATGATATAATCCGCCGTTTTGATCACATCCAGATTGTGCTCGATCACCACCACGGTATTCCCTTTGTCAACCAACGACTGCAATACCTCAATCAGCTTATGCACATCTGCGGTATGCAACCCGGTGGTCGGCTCGTCTAAAATATAGATGGTCTTGCCGGTCGCCCGTTTGGACAACTCGGTTGACAGCTTGACCCGCTGGGCTTCGCCGCCCGACAGCGTGGTCGCGCTCTGGCCGATCTTGATATAGCCCAGCCCCACGTCATACAGCGTCTGTAGCTTGCGCCGGATCTTCGGAATTGATGCGAAAAATTCCAGGCCTTCTTCCACCGTCATTTCCAATACATCATAAATGTTTTTGCCCTTATATTTGACCTCCAGCGTCTCCCGGTTATACCGCGCGCCCTTGCACACCTCGCAGGGCACATAAATATCCGGCAGGAAATGCATCTCGATTTTAATAATACCGTCGCCCTCGCAGGCCTCGCACCGGCCGCCCCGCACATTAAACGAAAACCGGCCCGGCGTATATCCCCGCATTTTCGCATCAGCGGTAGAGGCATACAGCTCCCGGATATCGCTGAACACCCCGGTATAGGTCGCCGGGTTGGACCGGGGCGTTCTGCCGATGGGCGACTGGTCGATATTGATGACCTTATCCAACAGCTCCAGCCCCTGTATAGCATCGTGCGCGCCGGACTTGGTTTTTGCGCCGTTCAGCTCCCGGGCCAGCGTTTTATAAAGAATCTCGTTGACCAGCGAGGATTTCCCCGACCCGGATACGCCGGTCACCGCCGTAAACGTCCCCAGTGGGATATCGACGTTGATATTTTTCAGATTGTGTTCCCGGGCGCCCAGAACCCGCAGCCTGCCGCCGTTGCCGGCACGCCGGGTCCGCGGCACCGGAATGTTCCGCCGGCCGCTGAGATAAGCGCCGGTAATACTGGCTTTGCAGGCCTCCACCTGCGCCGGCGTGCCCGCGCAGACCACCTCGCCGCCGTGGATCCCCGCGCCCGGGCCGATATCCACAATATAATCCGCCTGCCGCATGGTGTCCTCGTCATGCTCCACCACAACCAGCGTATTTCCCAGATCCCGCAGCCGTTTGAGCGTCGCCAGCAGCCGGTCGTTATCCCGCTGGTGCAGCCCGATGCTGGGCTCGTCCAGAATATATAAAACGCCGGTCAGCGACGACCCGATCTGTGTTGCCAGCCGGATGCGCTGGCTTTCCCCGCCGGACAGCGTGCCGGAGGACCGCGACAGCGTCAGATAATTCAGCCCTACGCTGTTTAAAAACCCCAGCCGCTCCCGGATCTCTTTCAAAATGCCGGCGGCGATCATCGAATCCCTCTCGGACAGCCGCAGACCGTCGACAAAGGCCAGCGCGTCCACCACCGATTTCCGACAGAATTCCATAATATTGATACCGCCCACCGTCACCGCCAGCGCGTGAGGCGCCAACCGGTCGCCGTGACAAGCGGGACAGTTTTCAGCAGTCATATAGCTCTCGATCTCCGCCTTGGCCCAGTCGCTGCCCGATTCTTTATACCGCCGCTCGAGATTGCCGCAGACCCCTTCAAATGTAGCAAAATAACTGCCGCTGCCATAAGCAAACCGCCGGTCCAGTTTTATTTTCTCATCGCCGGTTCCATATAAAAGTGCCTGCTGCGCTTTAGGCGACAGCTCCTGAAACGGCGTATCCAGCGAAAAGCCATAATGGTTTGCCAGCCCCTCATAGTACATGGCGGCAATTGAGCCCCGGTCTTTAGAGAACCAGCCCGGCGCACGGATCGCTCCCTGGTTTACCGACAGCTTTTTATCCGGCACGACCCGGTCGGGATCCACCTTCATAAAAATTCCCAGGCCGGTGCAGACCGGGCAGGCGCCCGCCGGATTGTTGAACGAAAACATCCGCGGCGAAAGTTCCTCCACGCTGACGCCATGCTCGGGACAGGCGTAGTTTTGTGAAAAAAGCAATTCCTCGCCGCCGATCTGGTCGATCATCACCAGCCCGCCGGAAACCGACGCCGCCGTCTCACAAGAATCCGCCAGCCGTCCTTTTATATCCGGCCGGATCTTCAGCCGGTCGATCACAATCTCGATATTGTGCTTTTTATTTTTTTCCAGTTTGATCTCTTCGCTCAGATCATACAGATTGCCGTCTGCCCGCACCCGGACATAGCCCGACTTTCTGGCCGATTCAAAAATTTTCAGATGTTCACCCTTGCGCCCGCGCACCACCGGCGCAAGCACCTGAATCTTGGTCTCTGCAGGCAGCGCCAGCACCTGGTCAACGATCTGGTCAATGGTTTGCTGCTTGATCTCCCGGCCGCAGACCGGGCAATGCGGCACGCCGATCCTGGCGTACAGCAACCGCAGATAATCATAGATCTCGGTCACCGTTCCCACGGTGGACCGAGGATTTTTCGACGTGGTCTTCTGGTCGATGGAAATCGCCGGTGACAACCCGTCAATCCGATCAACGTCGGGTTTTTCCATCTGACCCAGAAACATCCGGGCGTAAGACGACAGCGATTCCACATACCGGCGCTGGCCCTCAGCATACAGCGTATCAAACGCCAGCGAGGATTTGCCAGAGCCGGACAAGCCGGTAAACACCACCAGCTGATCCCGCGGGATGGTCAAACTGATATTTTTCAGGTTGTTCTCCCGCGCGCCCTCTATCACGATTTTATCCATACTCATTTTTTTGTTCCTTTCAATTGCTCGATCCGGTCGCGCAGATAGGCCGCGTGCTCAAATTCCAGCATCTGCGCAGCCGCGCGCATTTCTTTGGTCAGTTTACGGATCAGCTCTTCCCGCTGCGCCTTGGTCAGCTTCCGGTCGCCGCCGGTCTTTTCAGACTTTTTGGAAATCTCCAGAACCTGGCGCACATCCTTGATAATCGTTTTTGGCTGAATGCCATGGGCCTTATTATAGGCGTTTTGAATCTCCCGCCGCCGCAGTGTCTCAGAAATCGCCCGCTCCATCGAATCGGTAACGGTATCCGCATACATGATGACCTGGCCGTTGGCGTTTCGCGCCGCACGTCCGATAGTCTGCACCAACGACGTCTCCGACCGTAAGAAG
>CALWVC010000149.1 GCA_944384865.1 uncultured Clostridia bacterium | reverse complement strand
GCCGGAAAATCTGGGTGATCATCAGATTTGATACAGTTTTCGGCGTCTGCACCAGTTTGGCCGCCGCATCAAAAAACTCAGCAACCCGACGGTATTTGATCAAAATATTGGCGTCGGTCTCTGACAGCCCATATTCCTCTGTATAACGGGCAAATTTTGCGTCCGGCAGCTCCGGCAGCGCCGCTTTGATTTGCTCTACCTCTTGCGGCGCAGTCTCAATCGTCACCAGATCCGGCTCGCGGAAATAGCGATAATCGTGGGCGTCCTCCTTGCCGCGCATCGGCTCGGTCTCTCCGGTGTCGGTATTATACCGCCGGGTTTCCTGCACCACCTGTTCGCCCGATTCCAGCAAATCGGTCTGCCGTTCAAACTCATACTGCATGGCCTTTTGCATAAACGCAAAAGAGTTCATATTTTTAATCTCAGCACGGATACCCAATTGTTCCGCGCCCTTTGGCCGCACGGAGATATTCACATCACAGCGCAGCGACCCCTCCTGCATTTTGACGTCTGACACTCCGATATAACGCATAATCAGCTGGAGCTTTTCTACATACTCAATTGCCTCGTCAATACTGCGGATATCCGGCTCGGTGACAATTTCGATCAGCGGTACGCCGCCGCGGTTATAATCGACATAGGTGTCGCCCCGCTCATGCACCAGCTTGCCTGCGTCCTCTTCGATATGAATACGCAAAATCCGGATTTTTCGGCCGTTTTGCAGTTGGATATATCCGTTTGAACACAGCGGTCTGTCATATTGGGAAATCTGATATGCCTTGGGCAGATCGGGATAAACATAATTTTTACGATCCATCTTAGCGATGGGATTAATCTCACAATTGGTAGCCAGTCCTGCCATGATCGCATAACGCACCGCCTGCCGGTTCAGCTTCGGCATCGTACCCGGCAGCCCGATACAAACCGGGCAGCAATGGGTATTCGGCTCTGAACCAAAAGCGGTCGTACAGCCGCAGAAAATCTTGGTTTTGGTAGACAGCTCCACATGGGTCTCCAGCCCCGCGACCAGTTCATATTCTCTCATTTCAGCGCACCCCCCGATCACAGGCAATAAAAGCGTCCGCCGTTTGCTCATAGGCATAGGCGGCGTTCAAAATCACAGCCTCGCAAAAACTGTTGCCGATCAGCTGCATCCCAACCGGCAGCCCGTTTTCATCAGCGCCGCACGGGATGGATACCGCCGGCAGCCCGGCGATATTCACCGGAACGGTGCAGATATCGGTCAGATAGGTTTCCACCGCATCCTGCGCGGTAAACCCTTTTTCAAAGGCGGTCATCGGAACCGTCGGCGCCAGAATCACGTCACAGCCGGTAAACGCATTGTGAAATGCGCCGACAATAGTCCCTCTTAAATTCTGCGCCTTTTTATAATAGGCGTCATAATACCCGGAAGACAACACATAAGTGCCCAATAAGATCCGACGCTGTACCTCTGCGCCGAACCCCTCCGACCGGGTTTTGCAGATCATATCATGCGTGCCGTTATAATGCGCCGTGCGATAACCATAGCGAATGCCGTCATACCGGCCCAGATTGGAGGAAGCCTCAGCACAGGCCAGAATATAATAAACCGGCAGCGCATATTTCAAAATGGGCAGATCAAACGGCACAATCTGCGCGCCCAGAGACTGAAAATGTTGCAACGCCTTTTGCAGCGCATCCTTTACCGCCGGCTGGCGGATACCGTCGAAATATTCTTTGGCAACGCCGATTTTCAGACCCCGTATCTCACCGGTCAACTGATCCGCCGTGGTCTCCCGCGCGCCGGTACAGGTAGAGTCCATCTCGTCTTTGCCCGAGATCGCGTCAAACACCAGCGCCGCATCCTCCACCGAAGCGGTGATCGGACCGATCTGATCCAGACTGGAAGCATACGCGATCAGGCCATAGCGCGATACCGCGCCATAAGTGGGTTTCAAACCAACCACGCCGCAGAAAGAAGCCGGCTGGCGAATGGAACCGCCGGTATCGGAACCCAGGCCGTATACCGCAATATTGGCAGCCACCGCCGCCGCTACACCGCCGGAAGACCCGCCGGGCACATGGTCCGGCTGATGCGGGTTGCCCGCCGCGCCATAGAAAGAGGTTTCACAGGAAGAGCCCATTGCAAATTCATCCATATTGGTCTTGCCCAGCAGCACCGCGTTTTCATGTTTCAGCGTCTGCCAGACCGCAGCGTCATAAATCGGCGTATAACCCTGTAAAATTTTAGAACAGCAGGTGGTGGCAATCCCGTCGGTAGAAATATTGTCTTTCAGCGTCATCGGAATGCCCTCCAGCATGGAGATGGGCTGACCGGCCCGCAGTTTGGCGTCCACTGCGTCCGCCGTATCCAGCGCGGTCTGCGCCGTCTGCAACACATAAGCGTTGAGCTCGCCATTTTCCCTGCCGATGGCGTCGATATACAGCTGGGTCAATTCCCGGCAGGACAGTTCGCCCGCAGTCATCTGCGCATGCAGCCGTTTGATTTTACTGACTGGTTTCATATTGTCCTCCACCTACATTTTCTTTTTGACGGGGAAGAACCCGTTTTCGCCGCCGTCTACATTTTTCAAAATCTGCTCCCGGGGATAAGAAGCAACCACCGTATCCTCCCGGAACACATTTGACAGCCCGTTGATATTATCAAATTCGCCGGTCTGCCCCTCATAAGCGTTGATCGTATCGGCAAAGGCAATGATATCCATCATCTGTTTGGTCAGCTCGTCCAGCTTCTCTTCGTCTACCGAAAGTTTGGCCAGCAGCGCAATATCTAAAAGCTCTTCTCTGGTTACCATATGGCATCCTCCTTGGATTCAGTTTCAGCGCAGCTTGATGTGCACTTCCCGCAGCTGCTGCTCGGTGACCTCGCCCGGCGCGCCCATCAACAGATCCTGCGCGCTCTGGTTCATCGGGAACGCAATGACTTCACGGATATTTTCTTCATCCCGCAGCAACATCAACATCCGGTCAATACCAACGGCCATACCGGCGTGCGGTGGCGCGCCGTAATGGAACGCATGATACAGCGAACGGAATTTGGTTTTCAGATCTTCTTCCGAATAGCCGGCCAACGCAAAGGCTTTGACCATAATCTCCGGATCATGGTTTCGCACCGCACCGGATACCAGCTCTACCCCATTGCAAACAACGTCATACTGATAAGCCAATACCGACAGCGGGTCGCCGTTCAGCGCCTGCAGCCCGCCCTGCGGCATTGAAAACGGATTATGGGTAAAAATCAGATTGCCGGTTTCTTCATCCTCTTCATACATGGGAAAATCCACAATAAAGCACAGCTCATAGCTGTCTTTTAATAAATTCAAACGTTTGCCCAGTTCGCTGCGGATCTGCCCCGCCAGTTTAGGCGCCTGTGCGTTGGAGTCGGCGATAAAAAACAATACGTCTCCTGTTTTCAGCCCGGCGCGGCTCCGCAGCTCCTGCCGCTGTTCATCGGTTAAAAATTTATCGATCGGGCCTTTATAACTGCCGTCTTCCTGCACAGTGATATAACCCAGCCCTTTCATGCCGATTTCGGTGGCAAACTTGAGCATCTTTTCAAAAAAGCCCTTGGACTGATGGCCGCAGGAAGCGTTGATCCCCCGCACACATTTACCGCGAAACGGCGCGAAATCGGTTTCGACAAACAGATCGCTCAGCTCAATAATCTCCAGCGGATTGCGCAGATCCGGCTTATCGGTGCCGTATTTCAGCATTGCCTCCCGATAAGGGATGCGGGCGAAAGTTTCAGATACCGGACGGCCGCCGCCAAACTCTGTAAAGGCCTGATGCAGCACCTGCTGCGCAACGTCAAATACATCCTCCTGGGTGGCAAAAGCCATTTCCATATCCAATTGATAAAACTCGCCGGGCGTCCGGTCGGCACGGGCGTCTTCATCACGAAAACAGGGCGCCACCTGAAAATATTTATCAAAGCCCGATACCATCAAA
>CALWVC010000148.1 GCA_944384865.1 uncultured Clostridia bacterium | reverse complement strand
GACAGGCGGATCGGCATTGGTTGTAAACACCACTGCCGCCAGCGGCCCGTCGGGATCGCAGGTCAGTTCCACGACATTGCCCGACTGATCGGTGGCTGTTTCCGGTCGGGCCTCATCTGCACTGGGCAGGATTTTCACCATGCTGTTGAGCAGCAACTCAACCCCTTCGCCGGTCTGCCCGGCGCCGCAATAGACCGGCGCAATATCCCCCGAGGCCACGCCGGTTTTCAGCCCGGCGAACAGCTCCTCATCGGTAAACGGCTCACCGGAAAAGTATTTTTCCATCAACACTTCGTCGACGCTAGCCACCGACTCGCACAGCAGATTGTACATTTTATCATAAAGCTCGCCCATATCGGGTCGGTCACACCGAACCGGTTTACCATTTTCATAGCGCCAGGTCTTGCCCGTCACCAGATTGGTATAAGACAACACCTTATGGTTTTCCACATAAGGAACGATGACCGGGCAGATCACATTGCCATATCGCTCTTTCAGGGAATCTACCACCTTGAAATAATCGGCGTGGTCGGAATTGAGCTTGGAAACAAAAAAGACTTTTTTCAGGTTGCGTTTGGTGGCCGAACGAAACGCCTTTTCAGAACCGACGTTCAGCCCGGACTTTCCCGACAGCACTATCAGCGCTGTTTCTGCTGCGCGCAGCGCCTCGCATACCCCCGAAGCAAAGTCAAACAGCCCCGGCGCATCAATCAGATTGATTTTGACATCTTTCCACACCAGCGGCGCCACCGCGGTGGATACTGAAATATGCCGCTTGCGCTCTTCCGCATCACAGTCGGTCACCGTTGTACCGTCGGCCACTGTTCCAAACCGGTCGGTCGCGCCGGCAATATATAGCATTGCTTCTGCCAACGTGGTTTTTCCGCAACTGCCGTGACCCAGCAATGCTACGTTTTTAATGTTTTTCGCGTCGAACTGTTTCAATTTGACTACACCCTTTCTCTTGCGCCCGGGGGCGGCTGTTTTGCCGGCGGTTGCCAACAATATAGTTTTATTTTACCACGCCTCGCATAGAAAAGCAACAACTAATCGCCTACTTCACGTGCATAATTGAGGATATTTTTTATATAATATGCACAATTCTGCATACACGAACAGAAAACAGAAAAATTCTCTTGCAAGGGTCAGACCGGCCCTTTATAATAAAACTATATGATCAACAATCGGAGGTATTCTTGTGGTTTTGTTTTCACCGTCGGTACTCACCGCCGACTTTATGCATCTGGGAGACGCCGTGGCCGCGTTAGATGCGGCGCATACGGATATGCTGCATCTGGACGTAATGGACGGAATCTTTGTTCCCAATATTTCGTTTGGGATGCCGGTGGTCGCCTCTGTGCGCAAAGCTACAAATACGTTTTTAGACGTACATCTGATGATCGACCGGCCGCACCGCTATATTGAAGCTTTTGCGAAGGCCGGCGCCGACAGCATCGGCTTTCATATCGAAGCCGGGTCTCCGGTGGAACAGACCCTCAGACAGATCCGCGCGCTGGGCAAAAAAAACTGCCTGACCATCAAACCGGCTACCCCGGCGCAGGCGGTGTTTCCGTATCTGCCGCTGTGCGATATGGTATTGGTCATGTCGGTGGAACCCGGTTTTGGCGGGCAGAAATTCATGTATGAAGCGCTGGATAAAATCCGGCTGCTGCGGGAAGAGGCGGACAGGCTTCAACTGCCGCTGCATATCGAGGTGGATGGCGGCATCAATCTGGAAACCGCGCCGCTGGCGGTAAAAGCCGGCGCGAATGTTCTGGTAGCGGGCAACGTGCTGTTTTCCGCGCCGGACATGGCGGCCCGGCTGGCCGAGCTGCGAACGCTGACACAAACGCTGTAGGCGTTGCCGGAACTATGCGCGCCCAAAGGGGAAAACCGTGCTGTATTATTGCCGTGCTGCATGATTGACTTTATCCCCGGATTGCTGTATAATCGGAGAAAAACAAGTCGTGACCGGCAGCGGCGGTATGTTGTATTTTTCTACAGGGAGAGAATACTGTGACGAACAATCTGATTTCGATTATCACGCCGACTTATAACTGCGGCGCATATATCGGAGAAACCATCGAATCGGTACAACAACAGACGGTGCATAATTGGGAAATGATTATTGTAGACGATTGCTCTACCGATGATACGCAGCAGATCGTGGCGGCGTATGCCGAAAAGGACGATCGGATCAAATATCATAAGCTGGCGCAGAACGCCGGCGCGGCGGTGGCGCGAACAGTAGCCATGGAACTGGCGCAGGGCGAATATATGGCCTTTTTAGACAGCGACGATCTCTGGATGCCGGAAAAGCTGGCCCGGCAGCTTCAGTTTATGCAGCAAAACAAATATCATTTCACCTGCACAGCCTACGAACAGATGGATCAGCAGGGGCATTCTACCGGAAAGGTCATCCGGACCAAACCCAAAACCGATTACAACGGGGTATTGCTGACCTGCCCGGTGGGCAACTCCACCGTGATGTACAATGTCGGCGCCATGGGTAAATTTCAAGTACCGGATATCCGCAAGCGCAACGACGACGCGCTGTGGCTGCAAATGCTGAAAAAAGAGCGGTATATATATGGTATGCCGGATGTGCTGATGCGCTACCGCATTCGCGAGGGGTCGATCTCGGTCAAAAAAACCGCGCTGATTAAATACCATTGGAAGCTGTATCGGGAGATTGAACATCTGTCGGTGTTCCGCTCGGTGTTTCATATCGGGTGTTGGGTATTGATCAAGGTGTTCCATATTAAATAAAAAACCATGTTTGAACACAGCAAACATGGCGGCAAATTTGTTTATAAACAGGCGCCCGGTCTAAATAAACCGGGCGCCTGCTGGTTGTTTTTAATATAAACCCGCCTGTGTCAGACGGTTATAAATCTGCTCAGCGGCATGTTGATGATCCGCAACATTGGGGTGCCAGTCTCCGCCGGATTGGGAGGTTACGATATTGCCCCAAAACCAGACGTCAGAATAAGCCTTTACAATTTCGGCGTATACCGCGTTCAGGTTCATATATTCGTTTTGAAGCGAGCCGTTAAAGCCGGCGACGATGAAAATCCGGCAATCGGGATTGTTGGCGCGGATCCCGCCGATCAGCTTATCCGCCGCGGCGTACAGCATATCAAAACCGATGGGGCATTTGCTGTTTTTGGAAAAATTCATATCGTTTGTGCCAAGGTTGATAAACACATCCTGCGCGACAAATTTTGAAAAGTCCCAAAGCTTTTTTTCGCTGGGCAGCGCCAAATTCCAAAAGCTGTCCGCGATATCTGCGGTATTGCCGCTGAAAGAATAACATAATCCAAACCCGGAGGCCGCCGCCACTGAAAATTCGGCATTCAACCGTTGGGCTAAAAAGGCGGCGTAGGTGCGGTAGCCATGCTCCTGCAGGCAAAACGGGTCCGGGTAATTACGGTTGATGCTTAAATTACCGTAACCGCAGGTCAGGGAATCTCCGAAAAAGTCCAGCCGGCGTTCTTTGGGAGCCGGCGGCTGCAGCGCCTGACCGTCGATGGTCAGGCCGTAAAACCACAGCCGGTTGCGCACATATTCATTCAGCTTGACGACCCGGATCGTATGCACGCCCTTTAGATGGGCGATGGGCAGCGTTTGCCGCCCTACCGGCACCTGTAACGCGACCATGCCGTCAAAATTGCCGTCGATCTCTACGCCCAGCAGCCCGGGTTCTTCCCCGAACAGCTCCAGATCCAGCAGCGCTTCGCCCTGTAGCTCAGCGGTAAAAATAAAACCGCTTGCAGTCATCTCGGTTTTTAAAATCCTGTTGTCACACACCGCCCGGCCCAACAGCCGCGCCGGCAATGTTTCAAAAGTATAGTTTTTCATAAAGACCTCCCGCCGGCCAACGCCGGTTGGTATAAAAACCGTCGCCGTACGACGTTCCACGCTGTACCCGGCGGCTTTGCAGACTATCGC
>CALWVC010000147.1 GCA_944384865.1 uncultured Clostridia bacterium | reverse complement strand
AGCGGTGATAATCAGATCCTCTAACATTTCAGGATCCTCTTTAGCGTCTTCAATCAGTTCCGGGCTGATGGTTAGTTTTTTCAGTTCATGCTTGCCGTTGACAGTCGCTTGTACCAGCTCGCCGCCGGCATTTGCCGTATATTCCCGTTCATCCAGCTCCTGCTGAAGCGTCGTGATATTTTGCTGCATTTGCTGTGCCTGCTTAAGCAGTTCACTTTGACTTTTCGGCTGATATTCTTTCGGTAATCTTGCTTTCATTTAATATGCTCCTTTATGTATACGCTTGCGGACATCTGCAAGCATATATGATCTTAAAGCTCCATAATAATCGGTAAAATCATCGGGCGGCGTTTGGTGCGCTCATATAAAAATTTGGAAAGATCATCCTTGATCCGCATTTTGACTGCGCTCCAGTCCGCATAACCGCCGCTGTAGGTGCTGTAAACCGCATGATCGATAATTTTACGGGCTTCGTTCATCAGTTCTTCGCTTTCCCGCACATAGATAAACCCACGGGAAATCACATCCGGCCCTGATACGATATCGCCTGATTGCGTATCAATCGTCATCGCGGCGATAATAATACCGTCTTCAGCAAGATGTTTGCGGTCGCGCAGCACGATACTGCCCACATCGCCAACGCCCAAACCGTCTACCAGAACCCTGCCGGACTGTACAACACCGTTTTGACGGATTGAATCCTGTGTTAGTTCCACAATTCGGCCGTTTTCATTGATTAAAATATTCTTTTTATCCATGCCGGTCTGAACAGCCATTTCTGCATGCCGCCGAAGCTGTTTCTGCTCGCCGTGCACCGGCATAAAAAACTTCGGATGCACGATAGACAACAGCATTTTCTGCTCCTCCTGGCAGGCGTGGCCGGACACATGCACGTCATACATCTTTTCATAGATTACCCGCGCGCCCAGCTTCATCAGCTCATTCACCACGTTGGAAACCGTTTTTTCATTGCCGGGGATCGGGCTGGCGCTGATGATGATGGTATCGTTTGGTCCGATCGTCACATTGCGGTGATCACCATGGGCCATCCGGTGCAACGCCGACATCGGCTCTCCCTGAGAACCGGTGGTGATAATAACCAGCTGCTCCGGTGCATACCGGTTAATGGTTTCGATATCGACCAATACACCGTCCGGCACTTTCAAATAACCCAATTCTGTGGCGATTGTAACCACATTGACCATCGACCGCCCGGAGACAGCGACTTTACGCTTGCATCTGACAGCCTCGTCGACGATCTGCTGAATACGGTGAATATTTGAAGAAAAAGTGGCCACCAAAATCCGATTATTCTGTGAGCTTTTGAAGAGTTGGGAAAAAGATTCTCCAACACTGCGCTCACTCATCGTAAATCCCGGACGTTCCGCGTTAGTGGAATCAGACAACATCGCCAAAACGCCCTTTTTGCCGATTTCCGCAAAACGGGCCAGATTGATCATCCCGCCGCTGATAGGCGTAGTATCGATTTTGAAATCGCCGGTATGCACCACGATTCCAACCGGCGTCGTAATGGCAAAAGCCACTGCATCTGGGATCGAATGATTGACATGAATAAACTCCACCAGGAAACGCCCCGCGCGAACAATATCGCCGGGTTTTTGTTCAATCAGCTTTGCTTTACGATCTAACCCGTGTTCTTTGAGTTTACCGTTGATCAGTCCTAACGTCAGCTTGGTTCCGTATACCGGAATATTAATCTCTTTTAATAAATAGGGAATAGCGCCAATATGATCCTCATGGCCGTGCGTGATGAATATGCCTTTGATTCTATCCTTGTTTTTCACAAGATAGGTTACATCCGGAATCACGATGTCTACGCCCGGCATATCGTCGTCAGGAAAAGAGAGACCACAGTCTACCACGATCATCTGATTTTCATATTCATAGATGGTGCAGTTTTTTCCAATTTCGTCCAAACCGCCCAGCGGGATAACTTTCAGCGGCGCTTTTTTATAAGACGATTCCTTTACGCCGGATCTGGACGCGGTCTTGCGCGGCGTTTTGCCTAAAGTGTCCGGATGTGTGTTTGTTTTTGCCGGTTGCGTCTTTGTGGTGGAACGTGTTCGCTGGGCGGTTTGCCCCTGGATGGAGCGGGAGTTTGTTTTTGTCGCTCTTGATACTGTTGGAGCAACGGTTTTGGAATTTGTTTTAGATTCCGTTTTCTTTCTAAAATTTGCGAATTTGTTTGTCTGGGAGCTTAGTAGCGTATTTTTGACGCCGCTGTTAGCCGATAGACCGTTGTCAATTGATGAATTAGACAAATAGATGCCTCCTATCATAATTTATATGTTTTTATACACCGCAACAAAAGGTCAGAGAAAAAACAACTCTAACCTTATCCGTTTTGGAAACCCTGTCCTGCAAACGGGCCGGACAGAGCCAATGATCGTTATTATATTTTTGAATTTAAAAAATATAAAACACTGCCTCATGGCATATCATTCAAAAAGTTATTTTCTATAATATTTTAAATCCTATGATCCGTAATGTCAAGGATTTTTGTGCAATACCTGCTATTATTATGGGAAATTTATACCGGTTCATACAAGAAAAGATAGACAAGATGCAAAAAAAAGTTTACAATAAGATCGGCAGGTGGTTTTTTGAAAGGATTATATATTCATATTCCGTTTTGCGATAAAAAATGTATATATTGTGATTTTTATTCGCTGCCTTATCGAACAGATCTGGCCGATCAATATATGCAAGCGGTTGCACGAAGGCTCGAAAAATATCCCGTTGTGTTTGATACAGTATATTTCGGCGGCGGCACGCCGTCTGTATTTGGCGGTACACGACTGGCAGAATTACTGAAAAACATACAGATTTGTGACGGCGCTGAAATTACGGTAGAATGCAATCCCTCTACAGCGACAGCCACATTTTTTGAAACCATCGCGGTGGCCGGCGTCAATCGGATATCCATCGGGATGCAATCGGCCGTGCCCGGAGAACTGCGTTTTTTAACCCGTCGCCATACGCCGGCTATGGTGCAGACGGCGGTAACATCTGCGAAAAATGCCGGAATCGATAATATTTCTGTAGATATCATGCTGGGGCTGCAAGGTCAAACAATCCAAAGTCTGCAACAAACGCTGGATTTTTGCCTTCATCTGCCGATTACGCATATATCGGCATATATGCTAAAGGTGGAACCTGATACGCCGCTGGCGTCATATGATCTCTCAGGCTTACCCGACGCAGATACCGTCGCAGAGTTTTATTTGTTTTTGTGCAAATATTTGCAGCAGCATGGATTCACACAATATGAAATCTCAAATTTTTCGAAACCAGGTTATGCCTGCGAACATAATTTATTATATTGGAACTGCGAACCTTATCTTGGGATCGGTCCGGCAGCCCATTCGTTCTGGAATGGCAAACGCATGCATTTCCCCAGAGATTTAAAGGGCTTTCTGCAGGGCGCACAACCAGTTTCGGACGGCGCGGGCGGGGGAATAGACGAATATATCATGCTGCGCCTGCGATTGACAGAAGGGCTGCGATGGGATCTGCTGGAGCAGCGGGGCGACCCACGGCCTGACAATCGGTTTTTAAAAAATTGTGCGCTGCTTGCGTCACAGGGATACCTGGTTTCCGACGATACCGGCGTCCGGCTGACTCCCAAAGGATTCCTGGTTCAAAATCAGATTCTGGGGCGGCTGCTGTAAAAACAGATTTATGGTTTGATGTCTTGATTGAATGAATTGTAATCAGGAGGTATTATATATGCGAATAGGAATCGGATATGATGTACACAAACTAACTGCCGGACGAAAGTTAATCATCGGCGGTGTGGGAATTCCCCATATTAAAGGCCTGTTGGGACATTCGGACGCAGATGTACTGCTGCATGCGATCTGTGACGCGCTGCTGGGTGCCTGCGCATTGGGAGATATCGGCATGCATTTTCCGGATACGGATTTGCAATATAAGGGAGC
>CALWVC010000146.1 GCA_944384865.1 uncultured Clostridia bacterium | reverse complement strand
GCTTTTTTGACCTCCATTTCAATTCTTTTCTTTTAAATCTGTGAAGTTTGAGCGTCAAGTATTATGATACAATATCAATATTTTCTTATCTGTCTGGATTCCTTTTTACACAAAATTTTCCGAAGCGCCGCAAGACACGGAAATCTATATGACAATGCTTTAGCCGAAAATTTCTTTTCGATTCTCAAAACAGAATGTATCTACCGCGTGAAGCTTTCCGCTATGAGGAGGCGCGCCTCCCTATAGCTCAGTATATGGACTTTTACAATAACTGCCGCATTCAATTCAAATCAAAACTGACTCCGCTTGAAATGCGAAATCAGTTTGTTGCTTAAAATTTAATATTCTACGTCAAGTAGGAATTTTTGGGCGGTCCGCACAATCTGGGGCAAATCAGTCTTTTTCAGCGTTATTGCAGCGTGCGGTAGGCTGGCCTTCGGACAATCAAAACGCTCTTTCAAACAGGTTGCCGCCATGGCAGTCGATCGCTACTACCAGCGGAAAATCGACAAATTCCAGTTGCTTGATCGACTCGCAGCCCAGATCTTCATAAGCGATCACTTTGCAGGAACGAATACATTTACAGGCCAGCGCCCCCGCGCCGCCCACCGCGCAAAAATAAACGCTGCCGTTTCGCCGGATCGCATCGCAAACCGCCGGACTGCGCTGCCCTTTGCCGACCATGGCGGCCAGACCCAGATCTAATAATGCCGGGGCATAAGGATCCATCCGGCCGGAAGTCGTCGGCCCGCAGGATCCGATGGGCAGCCCGTCGGGCGCCGGCGTCGGGCCCGCATAATAAACCGTCGCGCCCCGAATTTCAAAGGGCAGCGGCCCATCGCCGCGCAGCGCTGCGGCAATGCGCTTGTGCGCCGCGTCCCGCGCGGTATAAACTGTGCCCGAAAGCAACACCCGGTCACCGGCATGCAGCGTGGCAGCCAGTTCTGGCAGTTGCCGTGTATCAATAGAATGTTCCAAAAAGCCCGCCCCTTATAACAGAAGATACTGAGAGTCAACCAGCCGCCCGGTCACCGGCGCGCAACGCTTTCAAAACTCGTCGCATGTTTACACGATTTATCAAATCGGGAATATCCTTTAGATTTACGCTGGCTGTTATAATACAATCATATTAAAAGATCCGGCAAAGCAGCGCCATATCCATGTCTGCAAGGCAGCGTGCCGCTGCCAATAATTTTCTATGCCGGCCACCACCGGATCACAGCTCCATATCGTCCAGCGCCTGTATAATGCCCTCCACCGTCGCGGGCCGCTGCACAGCCTGTCCCGGCACAGGCGCAGATTCCGCCGGCGTATCTGCAGCCGGTTGTCCGGCTGTCTGCTCTACCGCCGCATCTGCCTGTTGCGCCGGCACAACCCGACGCCAGGCGCTGGTAAACTGGTTTTTTTGCTGTATATCTGCATCTGAGGCATCTGTCGCAAGTTGCGTGCCGTCCGGGTTCGCTACCGTCGGCGATGCAGCTTTTTCGGATGGTTCTGACACTGCGCCGGCGGACGGCTGTTGGTCTGTCGTCGGCGACGTTTGTTCAGATGTTTCTGCTGGTGCTGCCGAAACCGATTGTTCTGCCGGGCAATGACCAACGTCGGTCTGTGTAGAAACATCTTGCGCCGCCGAACCCGGTGTTTCCTCATAAGGCGGCTGCGCCGCACTCCCGGCGATCACTGCGTCAGGCGGCGTATATGCATTGTGACGCAGTTGATCCAACTGCTGTTTGAGCATCTCATTTTCCTGCTGCAGCGCCTGAAAATATTCCGCCACCACCGGCAGCTTTAAAATATCCGCCTGCATCTGCGCATTCTGGGCGCGCAAATGCCCGGTCACCTGCTGCAGTTCTTCACAGGACGCCGAAACCGCCGCATATTCATCCTGCAGTTGCACATGCCGCTGTGCCAGTTCCTGCAGCTTTTCGGTTAGATCGGCAATTTCCTGCTGCCGCGCGGCGGCCTGCGTTTGCAAACCGGCATAATCCTGCTGCAGCCGTTGATAATCGCGCTCCAGCCCGGCCTTCTGCGCCTGTAACTGTTCCAGCTGCGCCGCAACAGCGTCCGTCTGTTCCCGATATTTCCCGGCCAGCGCGTCCACATAGCGCAGCACATCCTTACGGTTAAAGCCGCCAAACAGGCTGGTTCTGAACATGCCCTGATCTGCCATATAATCCCGTCCGTTCCTCCGCGCAAGCGGTCGTTTTTCAAATCCGTTGTTTTGCGGCGTTAAAACGCCGTTTTCTCCGCAATATAGTCTTTCAGCCGGTCAATCTCCACCAGCTCCTGCTGCATGGTATCCCGATCGCGCACTGTAACCTTACCACGCGCTTCAGATTCAAAATCATACGTGATACACAGCGGGGTGCCGATCTCGTCCTGCCGGCGGTAGCGTTTACCGATAGAACCGGCGTCGTCATAATCGACCATAAAGCTGCCGGCCAGCGTATCGCGGATGGCAAGAGCCTGATCTGCCAGCTTTTTAGACAGCGGCAACACCGCCGCCTTAATTGGCGCTAGCGCCGGGTGCAGCCGCAGCACCACCCGGACCTCGCCTTTGTCGTCGGTCTCTTCGTCATAGGCGTCGCACAAAAACGCCAGCGCCGCGCGGTCAGCACCCAACGACGGCTCAATAACATAAGGCACATATTTCTCATTGGTCGCCTGATCGAAATATTCCAGTGATTTACCGGAATGGTTCATATGCTGGGTCAGGTCAAAATCGGTGCGATCCGCAATGCCCCACAGCTCGCCCCAGCCGAAGGGGAACAAAAATTCAATGTCGGTGGTGGCGTTGGAATAATGCGCCAGCTCTTCTTTTGCATGATCACGCAGCTTGATATTCTGCGCTTTCAGGCCCAGATCCAACAAAAACTGTCTGCAATAATCTTTCCAATAGGAGAACCATTCCAGGTCGGTGCCGGGCTTGCAGAAAAATTCCAGTTCCATCTGTTCAAATTCCCGTGTGCGGAAAGTAAAATTACCGGGCGTGATTTCATTTCGGAAAGACTTGCCCACCTGCGCGATGCCGAAGGGAATTTTTTTGCGGGTGGTGCGCTGCACATTGGCAAAATTCACAAAGATCCCCTGGGCGGTTTCCGGCCGCAGATAAATCTCGTTTTTGCTGTCTTCGGTAACGCCCTGAAACGTCTTAAACATCAGGTTAAACTGCCGCACGTCAGTGAAATCGCATTTGCCGCAGTTTGGGCAGACGATCTGATGCGCGCGGATATAATCCAGCATTTCTTCATTGCTCATCCCCGCGGGGTTGCCGCCCGCTTCTTCGATCAGCTGATCGGCGCGATGCCGGGTTTTGCAGCTCTTACAGTCCATCAGCGGGTCGGAAAAGCCGCCCACATGACCGGAAGCTACCCACACCTGCGGATTCATTAAAATCGCACAATCCAGCCCGACGTTGTACTGGCTCTGCTGCACAAACCGTTTCCACCAGGCTTTTTTCACATTATTTTTAAACTCGACGCCCAGCGGGCCATAGTCCCACGTGTTGGACAGGCCGCCGTAAATCTCAGAGCCTGCATAAACAAAGCCTCTGTTTTTACAGAGAGCGACGATTTTTTCCAGCGTTTTTTCATGGTTTTCCAAAAGACAACATCCTCTCAAGCCCGAACATTCCCATAGATAGCATTTATTGTATCACAACCCAGTGTTTTTGTCGAGGGATTTCTGAAAAAAGCTTGCAAAATCCCGCTGATCCGGCTACAATATAATTAGCAAAACTTATAAATACTTTTATATCAATAAGGAATTCTGAAAATGGATCAACCGGACATCAACTTCGATTTATATAAAGTATTCTGTATGGTTGCCGAGCAGGGCAACCTGTCTGCCGCGGCCCGAAAGCTGTTTGTATCCCAGTCGGCGGTCAGCCAGGCGGTCAAGCAGCTGGAAACCCGGCTGGGCGGCCGGCTGTTTAACCGTACCTCCCGGGGGGTCACGCTGACCGCCGAAGGAGAGATGCTGTTCGGCTATGCA
>CALWVC010000145.1 GCA_944384865.1 uncultured Clostridia bacterium | reverse complement strand
CCAAACCCAAGCAACCGGCAATAACTGTTGAGCGTATTGATACCCAAGCGGTTACCGGTCTCATAAAAAAAGGTGTTACAGGAATGCATCAGCGCGTCCACCACCGTCTCACCGCCATGATACCCCATGCAGCGAAACGGAATATTTGAAAACTGATAAATACCCGAACAATATATAGACTCTGTGGGTGTAATCTTACCGGTAGTCAGCCCAATCGCCGCTACGCCGGGTTTAAAAGTAGAGCCCGGTTGATATGTGCCGTTAAAGGCCCGGTTAAACAAGGGCAACGACGAGTCTTGCACCAGCGTCTCATAGTTCTCGTTATACTGCTGAATGGTATAGGTCGGATAGGTTGCCGACGCCAGCAGCTCCCCGGTTCGCACATTGACCGCAACAACCGCTCCGGCCGTAGCGCCCGTGCCCTTGGAGCGCATATCGAGAATGACATTCTCCAGCGCATCCTGAGCGACCCGCTGCAAATTGAGGTCGATAGACAACATCACCGTATTACCGGGTATCGCCTCCTGCTCCACCACGGTCTCCACCGTATTGCCGTCAGCGTCCTGTATCACCCTTTTTACGCCGTCCGTACCGCGCAGATAATCTTCAAACGCCAGCTCTACACCCGATTTGCCCACCCGATCGTTATAAGAATAGCCCTTTTCCTTAAGCTCCTCCCAGTCTTCGGCATAAATCGGGCCGACTGTTCCGATCAGATGCGGCGCAATATCCTCCACCGCATATTCCCGCACCGGCACATTTTCGACTGTGATCCCCGGCAGCGACGCAGACGATTCTTTAATAACCGACCGGGCTTTTTCGCTGATATCCTCCGCAAAGGTAAAAGGATACGATACTGAATAATCCTCCAGATCCATCGTATATCGCACGCCCATCAGCAACCGGCGGTCGGTTTCGCCGTAATCCTGTAAATCATATCGTTCCACCATCGCATCGTAACAGTTCTGCTCGGTGGCATAATGGTTCAGTCCCAGTTCGCTTTTCAGCCTCGACACATCATCTTCGTCCGCTGTGTCCTCATCGTGAAACACATACGGCGCCGTCTGCGTCATCGGCAGAAGGTCCCGCCATTCGTCCCCATTGTTCTGCAGCAGTTCCGCCAACATCAGGATGGTGTCATTGAGCTTTTCCGACGGCAGATAAGCCGCCTCAAACACAATATTATACCCGTTGCGGTTAATAGCAATCGGGCGGCCGTAACGGTCTAAAATTTCCCCGCGGGCGGCCTTGATCGCCACCTTTTGCGCCGACTGCAGATTGGCCTGTCCGTGATAATAAGAATAATCAATGATCTGCAGCCCGCCCAGCCGCAGCACATAAACAAAAACAAACGCTGCCGCCAATACACATAAAACAATCGACCTGGTATATTTCCCCCCGCTTTTCTGTTTTTCTTTTTCAAAAAACATGATTTAAGATTCCTTCCCGTTGACCGTCTGTATCTTTTTCTTCCGCAGCAGCTTTTTCGGATAAACGCCGCGGGGCTTTTTATACCGGATGTCAAAACCAAAGATCAGTTTAAACAAAATATATAATAGAATCAGTGCCAGCAGATTATACACCGCGCAGCGAAAATAAAACGTAAAATATAAAAGCCAGGTGCCCGTTGAAAAGCCGGCGCCTACCAAACAGTTGATCACTGAATGTATCAACAGCACACCGCCGCCGACACAGATTAGTGAGATCGCATTGTTCTGCACCAGCAGTTCCACCAATAAACTGCAAATCAAGCCAATACACAGATACAATACCGCATAAAACCCCGGCGGCGTCAGTGCGTTCAGATCGGTCAGCATGCCGCACAACATCCCATACAGCATCCCGCACCAGTCGTTTTCATGCATAGCGACAATAATTACCAGAAGCAGCAACGGCGCGGGATACGCGCCGAAGATACGCGGCAGCAGCGGCGTGAACTGCACCGCATACGCCAACACCGTCATGATCCCATATCCTAAAAAAAGCAGATACCGGTTTCGCTTTTTGGTCTCCATCGGCGTCGCTCCTTATTCCGCCAGATGGCTCTGCCCCTCAAAATCGGTCAGAACCATCACATCGTCTACTTCCTCCGGCTGCTCCACCGGCCGGATTACCGCATAATAGCCGGTATCGTTACCGGAAGCCTTAATCTCAGTCACCGTCCCCACGATCAGCCCCGCGGGGAACACGCCGCCCTCGCCGGAGGAAACAATCAGATCGCCGGCCGCTACCGCGTTATCCCGGGGCAGGTATATCATTTTGCAGGTTCCGTCCTGCGCCAGCGCCGCATCTCCGGTCAGATTGCCGCTGTCGCGGGTACGATTATCTAAAACAGAGATATTGATATCGGGGTGCAAAACGGTTTTCACAACGCTCTGGGTGGCAGAAACCTGCCCGACATAGCCGATGATTCCAGCCGAAGTAATGACCGGATCATACTGTTCCACCCCTGCCAGACTGCCCTTGTTGATCGTAAACGTGCCAAAAGGTTGCGCTGTATCCCGGGCAATCACCATGGCCGGCTCAAAAGAAAAGGACGGATGATCCTCCTTGATACCCAAAAATTCTTTATAAAATTCGTTCTGCCGCTGTAATTCCTCATAATCGGCAAGCTTATAACGATCCTGCGCGGCTTGTTCCTTCAGCTGCTCATTCTCGTCCAGAACCGCCTGATTTTCCTGCATCTGATCAAAAAAACCGCCTACCGCACCGGCGACGCTGTCGGCCGCGCTTTGCACCGGCCGGATAATCGCGCCGAGGATATCCGACTGGGGCGCCGTAACCAGAACGACGCCGGTAACACCGCCGATCAGCGACAGGATCAGCACAATTGCCAGTATAATTTTAAACCGTTTGCTCTTAAAAAAGAAACGCAATTTGCCACTTCCCCGACTCAGTAATATTTCGGACGGCGCTGATAGGAGTCAAAGGGCAGATCCAGCTCCAGCCGCTTATAAATTCCAAGCGCCACACAGTCCAGCGGATTTTCAGCGATCAGTACCGGCATCGAAGTCCGGTCGGCGATCAGCTTATCGACACCCGGCAGCAGCGCGCCGCCGCCGGTCAAAACGATTCCCCGGTCGATAATATCCGCCGACAGCTCCGGCGGTGTTTTTTCCAGCGTAGAGCGGACCGCCTCTACAATTCGGTTCAACGGCTCGGACAGCGCCTCCCGCACCTCGGCCGCTGTAATCGTCACATTTTTGGGCAGCCCGTCGATCAGGTTTCTGCCCCGGATTTCTACATATTCCGCATCGTCGCCGTCAAACTCATAAGCAGAGCCGATATCGATCTTGATCTGCTCCGCCGTAATTTCACCGATCAGCAGATTGTGTTTGCGGCGCACATAGGAAATAATCGCCTCGTCCAGACTGTCGCCTGCAGTACGGATTGACTGAGACGTCACCACGTCGCCCAGCGCAATTACCGCAACCTCACAGGTGCCGCCGCCGATATCCACCACCATGCTGCCTACCGAATCCCACACCGGCAGCCCGGCGCCGATCGCCGCCGCCATTGGCTCCTCAATCAGGTCTACCACCCGGGCGCCCGCCTGTCGGGCCGCATCATTGACTGCGCGGCTCTCTACCTCCGTCACGCCTGAAGGCACGCTGATGACCACCCGTGCGCGGGAAACAAACGAGCCGCGCATGGCGCTTTTGATAAACTTTTTGAGCATCGCCGCCGTTACGTCAAAATCCGCAATCACACCGTATTTCAACGGCTTGACTGCCACGATGGAGCCGGGCGTCCGGCCGATCATCTCCCGCGCCTCAGTTCCAACTGCGCGCACCACATCATTTTTCACATCCACCGCCACAACCGACGGTTCCCGCATAATAATGCCCTTTGACTTTATACAAACCAGGGTATTTGCAGTCCCCAGGTCAATCCCAATATCTCTGCTTAAAAACTGCACAGCCTATTCTCCACCTTCAAGTTTTAGTGTCCCAATGTCGGAAAATTGTGCCGCCGAAGCATCGGGAGCGCCTGCGACCTGCACATTCCGGCAGGCAAACGATATATGTATTTTCATTATACAACAAACCATATAAGGAATCAATGATAAATTCGT
>CALWVC010000144.1 GCA_944384865.1 uncultured Clostridia bacterium | reverse complement strand
GTCCCCTCAACCGGCGCTCCCCACAACAGGTCTTATTCTCTTTTCCGAATCTGTAACACATCATTGACAAACCTACACGCGCAATTTTTTATTTTTTTCAAAAAATGCTTTACTTTTTCGAGAAAGATGATATAATATTATACGTTGCAATGTAAGCATACAATGGATAAACAGAATATTTCCGCCCATAGTTTAACTGGATAAAACGTAGGATTCCGATTCCTAAACTAGGGGTTCAAGTCCTCTTGGGCGGGCCAAGTCGGAGCAAGCTTTGTATCGCTTGCTCCGACTTTTTTTGAAAAATCGAAACATACGCAAACTGCAACTAAAACAAAGACCCGGGCGCATGGGCGCCCGGGCACATGAAAAATTGCTGCACTATTTTAGTGAAGCCCCTGCAGAACCGTCACATACTCCCCGGACTGCATGCTCTGTACAATTGTACGAACCGTCTGCCCCTCGGTGCAAACCAGCGCCAGCTCATAGCTTCCCTCAAAATCCATATCATAGGCGCCTATATAGGAAACATTGCACACAGCGTCCGGCTGGGTTTGAATATTGCTGTAGACAACGCTGACTTTTCCATTATGATCGGTCAGCCAGGCCAGCGCATATACGCCGTCCACCTGTGCATGATCCTGCGCACTGTTGGAAACACACAGCCGCTCTTCTTTGCCGTCGTCGTCAAAATCTCCGGCATAGCAAAGGATATCGCCATAGGCCGCATTGGAAACGCCGCCCTCCTGCACAAGCTGCTGCAATTGGGCTGTATCTGTCTCCTGCGCCTGCGTCTGCTGAATCTCCCGCGGGCGGGGATCCCGTTGAGAATTCACCGCAAAAGGCAACGTCTCAAACAACGTCGGCATCCCAATCTGAAAACCTGTAGCAGGCAGCTTGATCCCTTCGACCTCATCGCCAAGCTCTACCGGCAGATGAAAGGTGATAATATTTTCATCCTGCGGGTGGGGATCGCCATATTTAGACAGAATATCATGATAATCCTGATCAAAACCGCCGTCATTGTCATCAACGCGAAACGCCATTACCGATTGCTGCCGCATGATCCCGCCATCAAGATAAGTTCTGAATTCCTGCTGTTCCAGCAGTTCTGATATCTCCATATCAAAATTGGTGCTGCCGTCGGCATTGTTATAGCTGATGAACTGACGGTCTTCATATTTGCCGACAAAGGTATTTCCGACAATAAAATAATAAACTGCCGGCTCTCCCGGTATGTCTTGCAGCTGTTTGTTCCCGCTACAGCCGCAGATCGTTCCGGCCATAAACAGCCCTGCCAGCGCCAGCGCGCACAATTTCTCTGGAACAAATTTCATCGCTTTCTCCTCCGTTTTTCATGCACCGTCTAACCATCCAGAAAACCAGCCGCCGTATGACAGCCGGTATGTTACCCGCAGCCGGATATATAGTATCATAAGCTTATCATATTTTTATGTGTTTTGCAACACACAACTTGATCTGCTAACGCCCGTCAAAGCCGCATATTGATTCCGGCCTGCAGCATCTGCTGTGCTGCCAGCAGCAGTCCGGTCTTGGCGCTGTGAAAATTCAGGCCGCCCTGCATCCAGGCCGCATACGGCTCCCGCATGGGGCCGTCGGCTGAAAATTCGATAGACGCGCCGCCCGTAAACGCGCCCGCCGCCATAATAACCTGGCTGTCATAACCGGGCATATCATAAGGCTCCGGCGTCACAAACGCATCCACCGGCGCCCCGCTTTGAATGCCCCGGCAAAATGCGACCAGCGCCTCCGGCGAACCAAGCACCACCGTCTGGATGATGTCCGCCCGGCGCTGCGCCGGCTCCGGCGTCACCTCAAATCCAAGTTCCTGAAACAGCGCGGCGGCATACACCGCCGTCTTCAGCGCTTCTCCGGTAACATGCGGCGCATTGAACAGCCCCATAAACAGTTCCCGGCTGTGACCCAGCGTTGCGCCCACCTCCCGGCCGATGCCCGGCGCGGTCAACCGGCAGGCACACTGCTCAATTAAATCCGCCCGCCCGGCAATATAACCGCCGGTAGGCGCGATACCGCCGCCGGGATTTTTAATCAGCGAGCCCATAATCAAATCTGCACCAACTTCAAGCGGCTCAGCAGTCTGTACAAATTCACCGTAACAGTTGTCTACCAACACCAACGTCTGCGGCGCGCATCCACGCACTACCTGCACAATCTCTCCGATCTGCTCTACCGACAGCGAATCCCGCAGCGTATAACCTCTGGACCGCTGGATATAAGCGACCTTTACCGGCGGGCCGGATGTCAGACGTTGCCGGAGCGCTGCCAGATCGGGTTGGCCGTTTTGCAGCGCCAATTGCTCATAACCGATCTGAAACTCAGCAAACGAACCGGGCGCATCCCGCAGACCCAGCGTGCTTTGCAGCGTATCATAGGGCGCGCCGGTCACCGACAGCAGCACATCGCCCGGCCGCAGCACCCCAAACAGCGCAGTGGAAATCGCGTGTGTGCCCGACACAAAATTGTGCCGGAACAGCGCATCCTGCCCGCCGGTGATCTGTGCAAACACCCGCTCGATGGTCTCGCGGCCCCGGTCGTCATAACCATAGCCGGTGGTACCGGCAAAATGGGATTCCGATACCCGGCAGTCAATAAACGCCTTAAGCACCTTGTTTTGATTATATTCCGTCACCCGGTCGATCTCGCCAAACTGCGGTGCGGCCTGCTCCAGCGCCCGCTGCCCGGCCTGTATGATCCGGGGATCCAGATGAAAAAAGTCCTGTACTTGTTTGTCCTGCATTTGTTTCCTCCTGCTTTGCCATCGCCGTTTTTTGCAGCGGCTCAGGCCATTTGCCCCATACCGCTGGCTCTGCCGCGACTGCGCCACGCCGCTGGTAAAACGCCGCAGCCGTATCAGTATATACATAAACTGTTTTGGAGCTCAATGTGGCCAGCGCCTGCCGCAACAGTGCGCTGCCCACGCCCTGCCGCCGATGCGCCGGATCCACTGCCAGCGCCGAAATCACCGCGGCGTCCGGCATTTCCCAGCCGACGATACACACTGCCGCCGGCGCGACCAATACCCGGGCGCCGTCTCGGCGAATCCGAAATGAAAGATCGCTCACAAAGCCGTCATAATCCGGCAGATCAAAATATTGCGCCAGTAACGCATAAATCTGCCGGTATGCAGGATAAGCGACCCACTGCGCCAAATCCGGCGACGGCTCGATGACCCGATCCGGCGGCCACCGCAACACCTGCGCCGTATGTAAAACACGCAGCCCCAGCGCCTGCGCCACTGTTTTCCGGCAGAATATCCGCCCGCCAAACAGCCGCAGAAAAGCGGCTATTTCAGCAATATCCGCCTGTTCGGCGGTCTCGACAATCCACCGCTGTTCCTGCCGCTGCAGCAGCGCAGTCACCCTGCCGCCGTCAGTCTGGGCATAGGTCTGCAACCAATCATACTTATTTTGATAAACCGCCAGCCCGCCGCGGATCTGCACTGCCGGCAGGCTGTCAAAACAGGCCGCCGGCACACCGTTCCACAGACGGATCACGCCCACGCACCCGACGCGATCTGCCCGGCCGCTGCCACTGTTAAATCATATAAACTCTGGATATCACGCTGATCTGCCACACACAGCCCACTGTGTATATACCGGCAGGGCAGCGACAGCGCCAGTGTACGCACACCGCCCCGGCTTTTATGAATCGCGCCGGCGTTGTTACCCCCGGCCACCGCCTGTTTGGGCTGTGCGGCGATGCCGCGCTGCCCGGCCAGCTCCAACGCCGCCTGGTAATATGCCCGGTCATACACTGTGCCGCCGTCCATAAACGATACCACCGCGCCGCCGCCCAGGCTGCATACGCGCTGATCCTCCGGCACGCCGTGGATATCCGACGCCGTGGTCGCCTCTACCGCGATGGCCGCCTGTGGTGCGACGGTAAACGCCGCGGCCGCAGCGCCCCGGCAGCCGACCTCCTCCTGCACCGTAAAGCTGACCTGCAAATCATAGGGAATTTCCGAGCGCAGCAGCTGCACCAGAACCGCGCAACCCACCCGGTCGTCCAGCGCACGGGCGGCAATCTGCCCGCCCAGACGCAAAAAGCCGGTATCAAACACCGCAGTAT
>CALWVC010000143.1 GCA_944384865.1 uncultured Clostridia bacterium | reverse complement strand
ACGTAACGAAAATCCGGAACCGATAATGCTGTTTGCTGTGACGCAGGCTCTGTCATCGGTGTGTCATGCACATGCCCCGCTGGTTTCGGTTCTTTTTCTGTGGACAGTATCTCTTCAAGATTCGGCAGTTTGAGCACTGTGCCATATGCGGGCGCGCTTTCCGACAGTCGGATAACGGGCTGTTCGTCTTTTTCAATATCCAAAGCCGGCGTATAAACCGGCTCTTCCGACGCCGTATGTTGTTCTCTAGTTTTCGGAAGATAATCCCGAATATCCATCTGTTCAGATGCGGGCTGAACCGGTTTTTCTGCAGAGCGTTCAACAGGCCTGCTCTGAAGCTGCACAACGGTCTGGTCTGACGTAATCGCGGATTTTGCCGCATAATATACCGCATGAAAAATTCGGGCTTCATCCGAAAACCGTACTTCGATTTTGGCCGGATGCACATTCACATCTACCTGTTCCGGCGCAATCCGAAGATTCAGCACGCAGCCAGGCTGTTTTCCGGCTAAAATCTCGTTTTTATAGGCCTGTTTTAACGCCGCAGCGCCGGTTTTGGTTTTGATATACCGTCCGTTTAAAAAGAAAAACTGCATATTGGCATTGGGTCTTGCCGCATCCGGGCGGGTTACAAAGCCGCTGACCTGCACCCCGTCCATGGTATAATCACACGGCAACAGCGATCCTGCAAAATCCTTACCCAAAACCGCATATATGGCCGACTGCAACTGTCCGTCGCCAGGGGTCAGCATGGTCTGCCGGCCGTCGCGGATCAGCTTGATTGACACCTCCGGATGAGACAGCGCGATGCGGTCTACCACGCCCGCTACCGCATTGGCCTCGGTCTGATCTTTTTTTAGAAACTTCTGTCTGGCCGGTGTGTTGAAAAACAGATCGCGAATCACAATGGTCGTACCCACTGCACAGCCCGCATCTTCCGGCTCCTGATCCTGACCGCCCTGTATTTCATATTTGGTGCCCAATTCGCAATCCGCCGTTCTGGTCAGCACCTCAACTTTAGCCACCGCCGCAATCGACGCCAGTGCTTCACCACGGAAACCCAACGTTGCAATCGCATCCAAATCTGCTGGCGTTTGGATTTTGCTGGTTGCATGCCGTAAAAACGCATTACGAATATCTGCGCGCTCAATGCCGCTGCCGTTATCTGTCACCCGAATAAAGGTGTTGCCGCCGTTTTTAATTTCTACCGTCACCGCGTCGGCGCCCGCGTCGATGCTGTTTTCCAGCAGTTCTTTGACAGCAGAAGCCGGACGCTCCACCACCTCTCCAGCCGCAATCAGCTCAGCGGTATGCTTGTCTAATATATGAATTTTTGGCATGTGCAACGCCCCTTTCTGTGTCTAGATCTTTTTTGCCTGGCCCGATAAGTTGAACAATGTCTGCATTGCCTCAATCGGTGTTAATGTATTCACATCCAATGCCTGCAGCTTCCGAACGATCTCGTCAGCTTCTGACGACGCAAACGAAAGTTGCGGCGTTTGTTCCACCGGTTTTACAAGCTGTTTGCGTTTCTCTTCGCCGTCGGCTTGCGTCTCCAGCGATTTCAGAATCTGTCTGGCGCGGTTTACCACCTCTTTTGGAACACCCGCCAGCTTTGCGACTTCGATGCCATAGCTGTCGTCGGTCCCACCCCGGACAATCCGACGCAGAAAAATAATATCGTCCCCGCGTTTTTTGACAGCGATATTATAATTTTTTACACCTGACAGCGTTTGTTCCAGCGCGGTCAATTCATGATAATGGGTTGCAAACAACGTTTTGGCGCCCAGTTTTTTGCTGTCTGCCACATATTCCAACACGGCCCGTGCAATCGCCATGCCGTCATAGGTCGAGGTTCCGCGGCCGATTTCATCGATGATCAACAGGCTTTTCGCGGTCGCATATTTTAAAATACCGGCGACCTCGCTCATCTCTACCATAAACGTCGACTGGCCGGTTGAAAGATCGTCTGACGCGCCAACACGGGTAAAGATCGCGTCTACGATACCGATGCGGGCGTGCTTGGCCGGTACAAACGAGCCGATCTGCGCCATCAGCGTAATAATCGCGATCTGCCGCATATAGGTAGATTTACCCGCCATATTAGGTCCTGTGATAATCGAGCAGCGGTTTTCGTTGCAATCCAGCAATGTATCGTTTGGCACAAATGCGGTGTCCGTCAGTAATTCCACCACCGGGTGACGGCCGTCTTTAATATCAATAACGCCGTCCGCCGCAATATCCGGGCAGACATAGCCGTTTTTAAACGCCGCAATACTCAGCGACCAGAGCGCGTCCAGCTGCGCTACAGCCGAGGCGGTAGTTTTGATCCGTTCCATCTGTTGGCCGACAGTGTCCCGAACCTGTACAAACAGCTCGTATTCCAGCGCTGTAAGCTTATCTTGTGCGCCGATGATCCGGCTTTCCAGCTGCTTGACCTCATCGGTCGTATAGCGTTCACAGGTAGACAGCGTCTGCCGGCGGGTATATTCCTCCGGCGGTGTAAACGATGCCGAATTTGGTATTTCGATATAATAGCCGAACACCCGGTTATAACGGATTTTCAGCTTTTTAACGCCGGTACGCTCCCGCTCGCGTTCTTCCACTTCTGCGACGATATCCCGCCCGCCGGACATATCGCTGCGCAGCCGGTCGACCTCTTCGTGAAAGCCGTCGCGGATCAGGCCGCCCTCCCGCAGTGTAAACGGCGGATCCTCGCGGATCGCGTTTTTTATCAATGCGCAGGTTTCGGGCAGCGGATCGATGCGGCTGTAAATCTCCCGTAACATCGACGATTGCGCAGACTGAACCAGTTCTTTCAGAGCCGGCATCCGCCCCAATGTGTCTGCCAGCGCCATCAGTTCCTTGGCATTGGCCGTTTTATATAAAATGCGGGTCATCAGACGCTCCAGATCTTTGATCTCTTTGAGCGCCTCACTTAGCCCCTCTCGCAATTCGATATTTGCTGTCAGTTCGCTCACGGCTTTTTGCCGCCGGGTAATTTTTGCTACAGACAGCAGCGGCAGCTCAATCCAGTTGCGGATAAGCCGTTTGCCCATCGGTGTACGCGTATGGTCCAGCACCCAAAGCAAAGAACCGCGTTTTTCTCTAGAGCGCATGGTTTCGGTCAGCTCCAGATTGGTTCGGGCCGCCATGTCAAGCCGCATATATTGATTCTCAGAATAAAAATCAATATCGCTGATGGCGTCGAGATCATTTTTCTGGGTGTCCGATAAAAATGAAATCGCCCGGCACAGCGCATCGCAAGCCGGAGACGGTTCCGGCACTCCCAGCTTTTCAAAGCTGTCGGTCTTAAAATGGGCCAATGTACGTTGCCGGTCCTCCTGCGATACATATTGTTCGTCTGGCACAATCTCGGTGCGGCAGCGCAGCCGATCGCTTAAGAAGGCGGTAATACCCTCGATTTGATCGGCGGCTGTATTCAGCAGCGCCTCTTTCGGCGCAAACCGGGTCAGCTCGCTGATAATATCGCTGTATAACTGTTCTGACTGCAACTGTGTCATATGTAACTCGCCGGTGGAAACGTCCACAAAACATAAACCCGCTGCGTCGTCCTGGACGCATACTGTAGCAAGATAATTGTTCTGCCCGGTTTCCAGCATACAGTCTTCGGTAACGGTGCCGGGCGTGACGATCCGGATGACGTCCCGCTTCACCAGCTTTTTAGCCTTTGCCGGATCTTCAGTCTGTTCGCAAATCGCCACCCGATAGCCTTTTTTGATCAGACGGGCAATATAGCTTTCACAGCTGTGAAAAGGCACGCCGCACATCGGCGCTTTTTCCTCTTCGCCGTTGGCACGTTTTGTTAATACCAGATCCAGCTCCTCCGACGCGATTTCAGCGTCGTTATAAAACATCTCATAAAAATCGCCCAGCCGAAAAAACAGGATACTGTCAAGATGTTGCTTTTTAATGTCTACATACTGCCGCATCATCGGCGACATATCCGGCGTAATCTCCGGCACGATATTAGTCGGCCTCGCCATATCACCCCTCCTTTTTCAAAATTACAAAGATCAATGACAGCCGCCGCAGGTTGCACAGGAACCGGAACAGGCAGACGGTTCGCAAGTTTCGGGATCCTGCCCTTCTACACATAGCGCAATAATCCCATTGACCCGGT
>CALWVC010000142.1 GCA_944384865.1 uncultured Clostridia bacterium | reverse complement strand
GGAAGCGTCACTGCAAAAAAACCAAAGCGGGCGTATGGGCGCTGAAACAGCGTCTGTGCCCGGTGGAACACGACCTAAAAACAGCGCTGACTGTCAGGAACAACCCGCTGCGTTATAAAAACGATCCGGACATACGCGAATGGGCGGCGGCGCTGGGACCTTCGATACAGCGGTTCGCAGATGTTCTCGAAGCTGAGATTCAACAAACAGCGCAACCCGTCGATCATGCGATGGGCAATAAAATCCATCACTGACAAACCGGCCAGCCAAAGAATACACTTTGGCTGGCCGGTTTGTCCTTTTGATCGCTCTTAACACCATGAGCAGCGATACGTTGGTATCCCACCGCTTTTCAGCAGCGTCATCTGTTCTAATCGTCTGTCATACAGCTTGCCTGTTGTCTGCACATCGGTAGACGGGCGGGTATGATTCATAAAATCTTTCATGCTCATTATTCCCATAGTCACCCGGCAAACCGGCCTATACCCGAATTTGCCGCAACGTTTGGCCCACCGGCTGCCGGATCACCAGATCCGCCTGACGGTCCATCTGCGTTTGATCCCGGTTGATCAACACCAGCCGCCGCCCCTGAAAATACCGGATCAGTCCGGCCGCCGGATAAACGGTCAGCGAGGTGCCTGCTACGATCAGCGTATCCGCCGCTGCGATGGCGCTGACCGCCCGGTGTACGGTCGACTCATCCAGCGGCTCCTCATATAACACCACATCCGGCTTGATCACCCCGCCGCAGGGACAATGCGGCACCGCCTCGTTATTTGCAAGCATAAACTGCATATCAAACAACCTGTGGCAGTTCTGGCAATAATTGCGGTGCACACTGCCGTGCAGCTCAGCGACCTGTCTGCTGCCCGCCATTGTGTGCAGCCCGTCGATATTCTGGGTAATCACCAGCCGCAGTTTTCCCACCCGCTCCAGCTCGGCCAGCTTCTGATGCGCGGCGTTGGGCCGCGCCTTCGGACACAGCATCTTCTCGCGATAAAACCGGTAAAACCCTTCGGGATGCGCTATAAAATAGCGATGGCTCAGAATGGTTTCCGGCGGCACGTCATAGTGCTGGTTATATAACCCGTCCCGCGAGCGAAAATCGGGAATCCCGCTCTCGGTGGAAACCCCGGCGCCGCCGAAAAACACCATATACGCACTGTCGTCCACAATCTGCTGCAACTGCTGCACCTGATTCTGCCGCTGATCCATTACCGCCGCATCCTTTCTGGAAGACTATGTTCAGTATACGCCTGCGGTCAATCGCTGTCAACCGATTTTCCGGGCCTGACCGCCCGCAGCAGCACCGTCGAACCCGCCCGCCACAGCGGCGCGACCCGGACAAACCCGGCCTGTCGGAGCAATCGGATCTGATGCGCCGGGGTGCAGGGCGTGTCATAATGAAACATCTGCCCGGACGTCAGCCCATATCGTTCCCGCAGCCGGGCACTCTCATTGAAAAAATACTGTTCCTGCCGGGTTGTATCCGCCATATAATCGCACTCTAAATAGACCCCGCCGGGTTTTAGCGCACCATATAACCTGCGGTATAACGACAGCTTCTGCGCAGGCGTAAAATGATGCAGCGTCTGATAAGCCACAGCGGCGTCATAGACATCTGTCCCAAACACAACCTGAAAATAGTCGCCCTGGCACAACGTCAGCCGTCGATCCGGGAATTTCCGCCGCAATCTTTGCAGCATTGCCGGCGTCAGATCGATGCCGGTGACCGCCAGCGACGGAAAACGGCGAAAAATCTCCTCCAGCTCCAAACCGGTGCCGCAGCCTAAATCCAACAGATTTTTCACACCTGCCGGCAGCGATTCCGCCATACGCCGGTAGCCCTGTGCACCCCCTTCGACCTCCCGGCGCATATGCTCGTCATACCTCTCTACCCGTTGGGTAAAAAACGTTGCCATCGGTTCCGGCGCGCCAAAACCGGCTGCGGGCCGGCCGGATGGATCTTCGGCGATACTGTCTGCCTGATAGATGCGCGCAGGATGACCGTCTGAATATGTGCCGGCAGCGATATACCGCCAGCCATACCGCTCATAATAGGCGGTGTGATCGGTACACAGATACAGCCTTGCAAACCCCTGTTTTGCCGCATCTTTGCGGGCATATGCCAGCAACGCGCCGCCCAGGGCATGTCCCCGGTGATCCGGCTCGACAAACAGCGCGCACAGATATGGAAACAGGTCAGTGCGGTCTACAAAATCATTTTGAATCAGGCCGCAGCCGCCGGTGATCTCCCCGCCTGCATCCACCGCCAGATACCAACGGGGCAGCGATGCGTCCCGGTTGCACATATCGGCGATGCTGCGGCGGTATTCTTCTTTTGGAATCTGCCATTTAGACGCAAACCAGTCTGCCGCCCGATCGGCATATGCCGGGCGGTCTTTGACACAAAAAATCGTATATTGCATGATCCATACCCCTCTTGTTCTACGCCTTGGTCATGCGGCTCACCGGCGGCCGGATCCGCCGGGCAGCGCCCGAAACCAGGCTTCAGCGCAACACCTCGTTGTTACAACTCGATAATGCCGGTAGCGATCTGTTCACAAAACCTCCGGTCATGCTCTACAAACAACAACGTCGGTCTGTATTCCAACAACAGCTGCTCAACCTGCATCCGGGAAAGCAGATCTATATAGTTCAGCGGTTCATCCCAAATATACAGATGCGCCGGGGTACACAGGCTTCGCGCCAGCAGCAGCTTTTTCTTCTGGCCGGCGCTGTAGTCGGACAAATCCTTTTCAAACTGATCGCGGGAAAAGTCCAGCTTGCGCAGAATCGCCAGAAACAGCGTCTGATCCAGCCCGTTGCGGTCGATATACGCCGCCAGTGAACCGGCCAGCGCGCCGGGATCCTGCGGCATATAAGAAATCTGCAAACCGCCGGCCTTATGAAATGTTCCGGTATAATCGACCTGCTGCCCCAGCAACAGCCGGAGCAGGCTGGTTTTTCCGCTTCCGTTTTTCCCGAGCAGCGCCAGCCGGTCGCCGGGCCGAAGCGTAAAGGTCACGCCGCCGCAAACCTGTTTTTCACCGTAAAACAGCGCGATATCGCGACATTCCAGCAGCCGGTCGGCATAATGATCCAGTGTATGCAGTTTCAGCGGCTGGCTCTGCTCGATATTGTGCAGCAGCTTGCTCTTTTGTTCCAGCTTCCGATCGATCCGCACCTGCATCGCCCTGGCCCGCTTCATTGTTTTTCGCGATTTCTCACCGATATACGCCCGCCGGTTTTTGCTCTTTTCGGTAGTCGTCGGATGAAAGCCGATCTTTTCAGACTCCAGGCGCGCGGCATAAGCGGCTTGCCCGGCAGCCGCCTTTTGCAGCGCGCGAATTTCTCCTTGCAGCCGGTGATTTTGCTGCTGTTCAAACTGATCCTGCAATTGTTTATTAGAACTCCAACAGGAAAAATTACCGGCGCAGACGGTAATATCCGATTTGTTGATCGACGCGGTATGGTCGGTGCAGCCGTCCAGAAACGCCCGGTCGTGGGACACCAGAATAAATCCGGATTTGCTTTTCAGCCAGTCTGCTACCACCGCCCGGCCGGACAGATCCAGATGATTGGTCGGCTCGTCGATCAGCACAAAGCGATCCTCCTCCAAAAACAGCGCGGCCAACAGCGCCTTGGTCTGTTCGCCGGGACTCAGCGTATCAAACGGCCGGTATAAAACCTGCGCATCCAACTGCAAACGGCTGCATTCCCGCTGCAACTCCCACAGCGCAAAGACGCCGGCAGCGGCCGTTAATACTTCCAGCGTGTCTGCCGACGGATCTGCTACCGGATCAGGAAAATAGCAGCATGCCGCAGGCATGCGGATGCTGCCCTGATAGGAATACCGGCCCATCAACAGCTGCAGCAGCGTGGTTTTCCCCCTGCCGTTGCGCCCCACCAGCCCGGTATGCCAATCGGTATCCAGCCGCAGACTGGCGTGTTCAAAGATATTGTCATAGCTGCCCTCATAGCAAAAGGTCAGATCAGAAATTTCGATTTGTGCCATTGTTGCTCGCCTCCTTGAGATGCTATCGGAAAAAACACCGTTTCCGGCCGGAAACGGTGTTTTGAAAACAGCGAGCAACCCCCTGTGAACCGCGAAACAACCGCCCCTGTTTTCACGGCTTCACAACAAGCGGC
>CALWVC010000141.1 GCA_944384865.1 uncultured Clostridia bacterium | reverse complement strand
GTCAATCCAGCTCGTCCAGCGTCAGGCCATAGCCCGGAATGCATTCTGTCAAAAACAGTTCGGCTTCCGGAAGCTGCAGCGCATGGATCGCCTGCAGCGTTGCGTCTTTGGCTTTGGAAAACTCACTGTTGCCCATTTTCAACTCTTCCATGCATTTGATCAGCGCCGACAGCTTGTCCGCCGCGTGTACCAGCGGTAACAGCGCAGCATCCGCCGGGCACAGAATACTTTCATAATCTGCCCGCAGGTCTTCCGGTAACGTTTGCAGAAGCCGGCCGGCGGCCGCCTGTTCCACTGTTTTGTAAGCGGTTCGGATAGACGGATTAAAATATTTAACTGGTGTGGGCAGATCGCCGGTGAGAATTTCAGGCGCGTCGTGATACAACGCCAGCGTCGCCGCCCGGTCGGCGTTATACTGCCTCCCCAGCCGCCGGTTGCCCAACACCGCCAGCGCATGGGCGATCACCGCCACCTCGTGGCTGTGCATGCTCAGGTTTTCTGCGGTGGTATTGCGCATCAGCGCCCACCGGTTGATCCATTTCATACGGGATATAAACGCGAAAAAATTGGTCATCATGTTCTCCTTGTGTTATGCGTTCTGTTCAAGCTGAAACAACCGCCGGGCATTTTGCTCGGTGATTTGCAGCACCCGTTCGACGGGCAGATTTTTGAGCTGTGCGACCTGCCGGGCAATATATAGGATGTAATCTGACCGGTTGGTCTGTCCACGCAGCGGTTCGGGCGCCATATAGGGCGCATCGGTTTCCAATACCAGCAGTTCCAGATCAATCGCCTGTACCACCTGTTTTAGAACCCGTGCATTTTTAAAAGTCACAACGCCGCCGATACCGAGATACATGCCCAGTTTCGTGACCTCCCGGGCCATTTCCACACTGCCGGAAAAGCAGTGTAATATCCCTTTCGGCCGGTATTGGCGCAGCAGCTCCAGCGTATCGCCGTGGGCGTCCCGGTCGTGAAAGCTGACGGGCAGCCCCAGCTCGTTGGCCAGAGCAAGCTGCCGGCAAAGCCAGTCCTTCTGCATCCGGCGGGGCGTGTCGTCGTAATGATAATCCAGCCCGATCTCGCCGATGGCGACGACTTTCGGGTGCCGCGCATATGCCCGCAGCCGGTCTGCGTCCCATCCATCCTGTTTGATGATTTCATGGGGATAAATGCCTACCGCGGCATAAAACAGATCATACTGCTCCGCCAGCTTTAATACCGTCTCGCAGGAGGTATAATCCGTAGCGCAGGTCAGGATCGCCGATACGCCGTTGCGGCGCATATCGTCTACGAGGTGAGCCAGATCGCCATAGCGGGGATCGTCATAGTGCGCGTGAGTATCAAAAATCATAAAAGACCGTTCCTGTTCGTTATTCATTGTTTCTATTATATACGACTCCGGCCGCCGCTTCAACTGGTTTTTGCACAGGGCTTGTATTTGATCAAAAACAAACCCCGCAGGCGGCAAAAGGCTGCCCGCAGGGTTTGCGTTGTTAAATCAGAACCGAATACCGTTTACGGAATTGCTTCGGGGAAATACCTTTTTTCTTTTTAAACAGGTGATAAAAGGTGCTCAGGTTTTCAAAGCCGCTTTCCAACGCGATGTCAATAATATCGTTGTTGGTAGTCGTCAGCATGGCCGCCGCGTGTTCGATCCGGATATCGTTGAGATAAACGCCCAGCGTAATACCGGTGGTCGCCTTAAACAGCCGGCAGACATACTCTCTGCTTTTGCCGGTAGAGGCGATGATCGCGCCGGTTTTTTTGCAGAATACCTCCCGGCGGGACAGCGACTCATAAAAAGTCACGAACCACGACGGCGTATCCTGCTTAAAGTGGGCCTTTGAATAGACGGTATCCCGATAAATATGACGCTTCATCAGGCGTTGCGCTTGATATAATCAAGCAGCTCGTCGACCTGGGCATATGCCAGACCCACCACTGAATCAGCACAGCCATAGTAAATGGCGATCCGTCCGGTGGCCGCATCGGTCAGCGCCGCGCAGGGGAACGTCACGTTCGGAACATCTCCCACTGTTTCATACAGCTCAATCGGCGAAAGCAGATAGGGCTTGCAGCGGTATTTGACTTTCCAGGGCTGCTCCAGGTCCAACAGCGCCGCGCCAAAGGAATAGGTAAAGCCGTTGCAGGAGTTGAGTACGCCGTGATAGAATAGCAGCCAGCCCTCGCTGGTTTCAATCGGGATCGGCCCTGCGCCGATTTTGCAGCTTTCCCAATTCTGGCCGTCTTTCGAGCTCATGACGAACCGGTGCTTGCCCCAGTGTATCATATCCGGGCTTTCGCTGATGAAAATGTCGCCGAAGGGCGTATGTCCCGGGTCAGACGGACGCGACAGCATCAGATATTGCCCGCCGATTTTTCTGGGAAACAGCACGCCGTTGCGGTTAAAGGGCAAAAAGGCGTTTTCCAGCTGTTGAAAGGTTTTGAAGTCCTTGGTTGCAGCGATTCCGATGGTCGGGCCGTGATATTGATTGCACCAGGTGATATAATAGGTGTCGTCGATTTTGCACAGCCGGGGATCATACCCTTCGCCGTGGGTGGCGATCTCCGGATCGTCACAGATAAAATCGAGCAACTCTTTTTCAATTTCCCAGTTGACGCCGTCTTTGGAGCGGCCCAGATGCAGCGTTTGCTGCCGGGTTTTCAAATCGCTTCTGAAAATACCGATAAAGCCGTCGCCATAAGGCATCACCGCGCTGTTAAAAATACTGTTGGAGCCTTCAAAGGCATATCTGCCGATAATAGGGTTTTTTGCACTGCGCCAAACGACGTCGGCGCAGCCCCCGGGCCTGTCCTCCCAAGGCATATTGGGCAGAGCGTTGCCGATAATAGTCTGCATGGATTTGTTCTCCTTTTTAATATGTAGTTATTGTACGATCGAACCCTCTTTGACACCCAGCGCCGCATTGGATTCGTCGGTGTCGATGTGCATCGCCAGGCGGAACTTGTCGCTGACGCGCACGACCACGTCGCCGAAAATCAGCGACCGGCCGTCGGATTCAGCCTTGACGGAGACAATCTGCTTGTCAGAGACCCCCAGGCGCGCGGCGTCCTGCGGCGTCATATGAATATGTCGTTTGGCCACGATGACGCCTTCGGAAATCTCCAGCTCTCCTGCAGGTCCGATCAGCTTACAGCCCGGTGTGCCGGCGATATCGCCTGATTCCCTTACAACGCTGTCTACGCCGATTGCGCGGCAGTCGGTGGCCGAAAGTTCTACCTGGTTGGCGGAACGAACCGGCCCTAAAATGCTGACCCGGGCCAGCTCTTTTTTCGGCCCGACAACCGTGACCCGTTCCTCACAGGCAAACTGCCCCGGCTGAGACAGATCCTTTTTGGGGGTTAGTTGGTGTCCGTCGCCGAATAAAACAGCCAGCGCTTCTTCTGTGACGTGCACATGTCGCGCCGAGGTTTCTACAATAAATTTTTCGCTCATGTTCCGATATCTTCCTTTCAGTGATAAACGAACAGCCGGCAAAACACCGCGCCGGCGTCCGATTATTTTTATTGTATCGAATTCGTCACAAATTTGCAAGAGGATCGCGCAAGATTATTAAGGATTTCAAAAAATTAGATTGTATGTTATAAAAAATAGTTGAAAAGTTATTTTTGCTAAAGCATTTTCGTTGCCCGCCGGCGGGAAAAACAGCGCATCCATTTTAAGGGCTTACACGCAAGAAAGGGTTTTAGGCGCATCACTCTCTGATCGATTTCAGATGCATTCTATATAAATATGTATCCCGCCGCAGAGCGGAGGGGTTATTTAATCATCATAGAAATATTTTCGCAGATACCGCCGACGGTCTCGAAGGCATGACCGATTTTCTTTTTGGCAGATCTGGCGTTTTTAGAGCTTCCGTTCAGCAGCATCGCGCCGGTAGCGGTGATGGTGATGCCAGCCACGATGCCGGTGCCGATACCCTTTGCAAAACTGGAAAATGACCGATTCATAGTTCACACATCCTTTATTATAGTATATTCTTAGAATAATCGGTTTTTTCTGTATAATACATCTGAAAACGTGCCAAAATATAGAAGAACCGACCGAAACGGGCAAAAAGCTGCAAAAAGCTGAAAAAAGGGGGTTGACAAAGGGGGCTGGATTTGGTATTATAATTGAGCGCCTTAAAAACGAGGGGGCGCGAAGGCAC
>CALWVC010000140.1 GCA_944384865.1 uncultured Clostridia bacterium | reverse complement strand
AAAGGGATGTTCTATAATCATAAACGAGGTGAGGGCATGGCTGAAGCGCATGACAGGCTGGGGATGATTTATCAAAATCTGATCGACGCAGGCTGTGATGATCAGATCACAGCGCAATGTATGGCTCTGGTCAAAAACCAAAAATATGCTGCGTTGCTGTCGACTCTTGCGCGACACCGAACCTCTTTGCTTGACACCATTCATACAGGTCAAAAACAGATGGACTGTTTGGATTTTCTGATCTATAATATCCAAAAAAACATTTAGGAGGCATCATTTATGAATATGCAGTTTGACTTTAACAACCCTACACGGATTCTGTTCGGCAGTGGTAAGCTGAACGACCTGGGCAAACAGCCGATGCCCGGGAAAAAGGCGATGGTGTTGATTTCCAACGGTAAATCCACAAAGGCGAACGGCTATCTGGACCGCACGCTGGAACAGCTTCACCAGGCGGGCGTTCAAACCGCTGTCTGGGCGGGCATTATGGAAAATCCATTGAAACAAGCGGTGATGGAGGGCGCGGCCTTCGCCAGAGAAAACGGTTGTGATTTTATCGTCGCGCTGGGCGGCGGCGCAGTATTGGATTCTTCTGTCGCCATTGCGGCAATGGCGACCAACGACGGTGATCTGTGGGATTATGTGCATGGTGGAACCGGTAAGGGCAAGCCGCTTTCAAATCCCGGTTTGCCGATCGTCACCATTACCACGACCGCGGGAACCGGTTCAGAAATCAACTGCTGGGGCGTTATTTCCAATCTGGAAACAAAGGAAAAAATCGGGTTTGGCAATCCGATGCTCACGCCGGTGCTCGCCATTGTCGATCCCGAACTGATGAAGACAGTGCCGCCGAAATATACCGCTTATCAGGGCTTTGATGCGCTGTTTCATAATACTGAGGTAATCATGTCCAACGGAGTGAACATTTTAAGCGAAACCATTGCGCTTTCGGCTATTGCGCACATTGCAAAATATCTGCCGCGCGCGGTTGAAAATGGCGATGACCTGGAAGCCAGGGAGCATGTGGCCTACGGCAGCACCATGGCAGGCATCACAATGCAATTGACCAGCACCACCGCGCAGCATTCCATGGAACATGCAATGAGCGCTTATCACCACAATCTGCCGCACGGCGCAGGGCTGATCATGATTTCCAAGGCATTCGCCTCATTTTTCATTGAGCGTCATGCCTGCGACGGGCAATTTATCAAAATGGCAAAGGCGATGGGAATACCGGACGCAGATAAACCCGAAGATTTTATTACGGCGTTGGTAAATTTACAGCAGGACTGCGGTGTTGCCGACCTGAAAATGAGCGATTACGGTTTTACGCCCGATGAATTTATGACGCTGGCCAAAGGTGCGCGTTCGATGCAGGGCGGTTTGTTTTTAGCCAATCCCTGCGAAATGACCGATGCAGACTGCGCCGCCGTTTTTGAAAAATCTTTTCAATGAGCGGCGTCCGGCATATTTTATGCCGAACTGTGATACCAGGGCATGCTGCACAGCAAGAGAGCATTAAAGGAGCGTAGCAATTTGAAAACAGAAGAATATCTGGCTTATTTAAGAGAAGGACGCGTCGTAAAAGGCGGGTCGGAGATGCATCAGATGATGCACCGCGTATCCCAGCAGGCGTTGCAGATTACCGCAGAATTAAACGGAAGCTATCATACGCCGGAAGAGATCCGAAAGCTGATGGAGCAGCTGACCGGCAGGCCGCTGGACCAAACCTTTTCAATGTTCCCGCCTTTTTATACCGAGTGCGGCAGAAATATTTATATCGGCAAACACGTTTTTATCAACTGCTGCTGTCACTTTCAGGATCAGGGCGGCGTTTATATCGGCGACGGATCGTTGATTGGTTCGTTTGTGGTGATGGCGACCATCAATCATGGGCAAAGCCCGTCAGAACGCACCGATAACCGCCCGGCGCCGATCCATATTGGGAAAAATGTCTGGATCGGTTCGCATGCAACCATTCTGCCCGGCGTAACCGTTGGGGACAACGCGATTGTCGCCGCCGGTGCAGTGGTGACAAAGGATGTGCCGGCAAATACGATTGTCGGTGGCGTGCCGGCCAGAAAACTGAAATCTATTCCCGGTTCGGAAAACGCGCGGCCGTGATTATGATGGCTTGCCGTCTGTTTGCTATATGCAGATTTGAAAAAGGTGCGACGTTATGAGTACAGATGTGATAAAAAGCTGGTAGCGTTCAGCGTTACGATGCTGCTTGTTTTTACAGGCTGTCAGGCGCAAAGCCCGTTAGACGCAGAAAACCTTTGCCGGTGTGTGATCTGAAAAATCCTTGACAGAATATCAAAACGACAGGATTGTATTTTTTATCGGGGAACGGTGTGCATAGCCGTTCCCTTTTTGCTGTTGACAGCATTTTGAACGGTACAGCGGGCAATTTGGAAGAACCACACTTGCATTCAACGGCAATGCAGGGTATAATATCCATGTTGCCATTGTTTATGCTGTTTGGCGCCGTGCCGGGCAGAATAACATGGCAAACGCGAAAAACAATGACAAAGGGTATATGTTTATTGCCGGGCGGGAGTAACACTGTGTTTCAACAAATCTGGCCCCATTTGCGGGCGTATAAAAAACAACTGATTATCGGGCCGTTTTTCAAGCTTTTAGAGGCGGTTTTCGAACTGACCATTCCGATTTTCATGTCTATGCTGATCGATAACGGCATTGCAAAGGGCGACCACGGCTATATCCTGCGCACCGGCGGGCTGATGCTGCTGTTGATCGCCTGCGGGCTGTGTTGCGCGCTGGTTTGCCAATACAGTGCGTCGGTGGCGTCGCAAGGCGTGGGCACCTCACTGCGCCGGATGATGTTTCAGAAAATCAGCAGCCTGTCTTATGCGCAGATTGACCGTTTGGGCACCGGCAGCCTGACCAACCGGCTGACCGCGGATATCAACCAGCTGCAGGTGGCGGTGGCGATGCTGATCCGTCTGGTGATCCGCGCGCCGTTTATCGTGATCGGCAGCGTGGTGGCGTCTATGATGATCGACATCAAAATGTCGGTCATTTTTATGATCGCGATGCCGGTCTTTATTGTTATTTTGTTTTTGATTACCCGTTATACCTTCCCGTTATATAAAAAGGTGCAGAAACGGCTGGATGCGCTTTCGGTTAATTTGCGGGAATATCTGTCGGGTATCCGGGTGATCCGGGCGTTTTCCAGAACCGACTATGAAAAGCAGCGATTTGATGACAATACCGATGCGTTTCAGAAAGCGTCGATTCGCGTCGGGCGGATCTCGGTGTTGTTGGGTCCGGCGACGATGCTGGTGATGAATGCCGGCATCATTGCGATTTTATGGTTTTCGGGCATTCGGGTGCAGGCCGGCCAGCTCAGCCAGGGGCAGATTCTGGCGTTTATCAATTATATGACCCAGGTGTTGATGACGCTGATCGTGGTAGCCAACCTGATCACGATATTCACCCGGGCTTCGGCATCACTGGCGCGGGTCAACGAGGTGTTGGAACAAACGCCGTCCATTACCGACGGAACGCTGGACACCGTGCCGGCGGCAGAAACCGCAGTGCAGTTTGAAAGGGTCTGCTTTGGCTATCATACGGGCGCGCAGCAGCTACAGGCGCTTTCGTTTACACTACAGACGGGACAGACGATGGGCATTATTGGCGTAACCGGCTCGGGAAAATCCACGCTGATCAATCTGATTCCCCGGTTTTACGACGTCAGTGCCGGCCGGGTGTTGTTTTTCGGTAAAGATGTGCGCGATTACCGGCTGGCGGCGCTGCGCGGGGCGATCGGCATTGTACCGCAGCAGTCCCGCCTGTTTTCGGGAACGGTGCTGGAAAATCTGGTGATCGGATCAAACGCGACGTTGCAGGATGCGCAGCAGGCAGCGCAGCTTGCCTGTGCGGATGATTTTATCCGGCAAATGGACGGCGGCTATCAGGCGCGGGTCGAAAAAGGCGGCGTGAATCTGTCCGGCGGGCAGCGGCAGCGCATGTGTATCGCCCGGGCGCTGTCGCGGCACCCCCGGTTGTTGATTTTAGACGACAGCCTTTCTGCGCTGGATTTGAAAACAGACGCGCAGGTGCGCGCCGGTTTGCGGAATTCGGGGCTGACGACGGTAATCGTTTCACAGCGGATTGCAGCGATCAAAAACTGTGATTTGATTTTGCTGCTGG
>CALWVC010000139.1 GCA_944384865.1 uncultured Clostridia bacterium | reverse complement strand
AAAAATCGAATGGAGGACAAGCTATGAAAACGATCAATCTGCGGGACTATTACCCGTTTTATACACATGACACCCTGTTGGAATTTTCGGACGAAGTGGCACAGGCTATGGCCGAAGCCGAACGGCTGGAACGCAACTATAATACCCTTATTATCAAACTGCTCTTTCCTTTGAGAAAACCCATAAAGTTTGACACGCTTAGGCGTACCTTGCAATTGCCAGACAGCAAGCTTATTTTGCACTAAAAGGAGTTTTTTCGTCCTATGCATCACTTTGCTTTTTTCGTTTCAGCGACACAGTCGGTGGTTGTTTCCACAAAGAAAAACCAGTATTCTGAGGCGAATCAGAAGACTGGTTTTTGTATCCTATTCAGTTGCTTTTTGATTTATCCTCTAAGGATATCACGCTTTATAAGCCGGAGTTGTTGTTTTGTGAAAGTAATTAGCAGATCGTAACAACCGGAATCGCTGTAAAACAAGAAGCGGTTCATTTATAACGACGTTAAGAAAAGCGCTCTATAGAATCTGTTTCGGTTTCAGCCAGCACAATGGCGGTCGCCAGCGTATCGGTGTGACTGATACTGACACAAAACCTGGTGAAACCGCGCGTGGTTGCAATGTGCAGCGCCTTGCCGGACAGATGTAGATATGGCGCTCCCCATTCATCGTGCAGTAGTTGTACCTCTGTAAGTGAAAAGCCCCGGATCCCGGTTCGGATCGCTTTTGAAAACGCCTCCTTGGCGGCAAAGGCGGCGGCATAATGCTGGGGAAGCCGGTTTTGCAGCTCCTGCAGCTCCTGTGCGCCGAAGACCCGTTGGATAAACCGGGGTTGTTCGATGGATTGGGCGATCCGTGGGATTTCCGTTAAATCAATACCCACTGAGAACATCTTTTTGTACCGAGCGCGGAATGAACTTTTTCAGACCGCTCAAAATTTTTTCATTGGGCTGAAAAACCAGCAGCCCGGTTCCGTAACCGTCTTTGCGGATCACGGCGTAATATAACCCTGTATCTTTCAGATTGGCGGGTAAAATCTTAAAGTCAAATGCCCGCTGTGCCAGCCGCTGTTTATCAACGTCATAGCTGCCGAATTCTTCAAACTCCTTGCAGGAAGTAGATAACATTCTCCGGCGTTTGCGTTTGCCAGAAATTTTGTCAATATCCAGAAAACCGTTGGTGAGCGAATATTCATATTCGATATTCAGAGACAACAGATAGAAATAAGCGGCGATCGCGATACCAAAGGCGCCGAGTAGAAATAAGCCGGAAAACGCGCCGAAAAGATGAAATATAGCGACATACAGCATCAATAAAATTACCAGAATAGTAATAATGATAAACATGATGCGCACGACGGCTTCGGCACCCCGGCGCTTGCGCTTAATGATCTGTTCAAAAAAAACATCCATATAGTTCAGTATCATCCTTTCCGTTGGAGCTTTCAGTTTTTGATTTTTATTGCAGTATAGCATAAAATTCATACAATTACAATGCAAAAAGCTTGAAAAATGGCAGGGTAGCGCGTATAATAAATCTGTTAAGCGGAAACGGAGTGTTGCGTGTGCGGACGGCGGGCATTATAGCGGAATATAATCCGTTTCACAACGGACACCGGTATCAGATTGAGATGCTGCGCCGCCAGGGATTTGAACAGATTGTGGCGGTAATGAGCGGCAACTTTGTACAGCGGGGCGAACCGGCGATTTTTGACAAGTGGACGCGAACCAGAGCAGCGTTGCTCAACGGCGTGGATCTGGTGGTTGAGATTCCGATACAGGCAGTACTATCCTCTGCGCAGGGGTTTGCGACCGGAGCAGTGACCGTGCTGGAACAGCTGGGCGTAGTGGATGCGTTGTGTTTTGGTTCAGAGTCTGGTGATTTGTCATTGTTGCAGCGGGCTGCGGCGCTGTTGCGGCAGCCGCAGATGCAGCATGCATTGCAAAGTTGTTTAAAAACCAGCGCGACCTATGCGGCGCTGCTTCAGCAGGCGGTCAGGTCGATAGACAGCAACGCTGCAGAGGTGTTTTCCAGCCCAAATGATACGCTGGGTGTGGAATATATAAACGCTTTATATAGGTTGCGCAGCAATATACAGCCTTATGCACTGCTGCGGCAGCGTGTTGGACACCATGATTCGACACGGCAAGACGGTTTTGCCGCTGCGGCTTTTATCCGCTCGTTGATTTATGCGCAGGGTTCTTATGCAGCGCTGGTGCCGGCTTCGGCGGCTCGGCTATATGAAACCGCCTTGCCTGCCCGGCTGGAACACGCTTGCAATGCGGTTGTGTGGCGGCTGCGACAGATGCGGCGCGCTGATTTTGCCCGGCTGCCCGGTTTGTCTGAAGGACTGCAAAACCGTTTATATGCAGCGGCAAGACAAGCCGGGACTCTGGAGGAATTTTATGCGTTGTGTAAAACGAAACGTTATACAATGGCGCGTCTGAAACGGCTGACGCTTCGGGCGGTTTTGCCGGTACCTGATCTGTTATCACCGTATATTCGGGTGTTGGGGTTTTCTTCCCGGGGTGAGCGGCTGCTGAAAAGCGTTAAGAAAAATGCCGGGTTGCCGGTGGTGACTTCTTATCGCGGCGCTGTGCATAGGGGCCCGGCTGCCCGCGCATACTATGAGCAAACTGCCGCTTGTACTGATTTTTACACCCTTTGTACCGCGACCCCCTGTCCGTGCGGGCTGGAAATGCGGCAGAGTGTGGTGAAAATATAGATTTTATCAGATCGAAAGGATGAGAAAAATGACAGTAACCAAAGATACCATTATCGGCGATGTGCTGGACTTTAATGCAGATACGGCACCGTTTTTTCTGGAAATGGGCATGCATTGCTTAGGGTGTCCCGCCTCCAGAGGTGAATCAATTGGCGAAGCCTGTCAGGTTCACGGTGTGGACGCTGACGAGCTGGTAAAGAAGCTCAATGATTTTCTGACAAAGTAATGAGCTGCCGGCAGACTACCGGCGACGGGCTGCGGGGCTATACCGGTCGCGCGGCCCTGCTTTTTAGCAAATGGGGGTGTCGTGATGATTAAGCATGTGGTTTGTTTTAAATTGAAGAATAACAGTGCGGTTGCAAAACAAATAGCCAAAGAAGTTCTGTGCTCAATGCAGGGGAAAGTTCCGCAAATCCAGGATCTATTTGTAGGGACCGATTTTTTAGAGTCAGAGCGTTCCTATGATGTGATTTTAGAAGTTTTGTTGCAGGATCGGGCGGCGTTGGACGCTTATCAGGCGGATCCTTATCATGTATCTGTCGTGAAAAAGCATATGCATCATGTGCAGCAGTCCAGCGTCTCCATCGACTGTGAACTATAGAAACGGGGGATTTGATATGAAGGCAGAAGGCAAAACGGTAAAAGCCGGCGGGATGCTGACCAATCCGGTGATCCGGCGGCTGGATCAGATAGAAGGCTGGGAACAGGAGGGTCAGGCGGCTACATATAGCGGCATTATGGTAAAAACGCTGTTCTTTTTGCTAATGACCCTGGCTGGCGCCGCACTTTATATGGCTGTGGGGGTTCTGGATCCGGTGGCCATATCATTAGACGGCGGGTTGGTCTCTATTACAGAGTTGCAGGCAGGGTTGCTGTTGCTCAGTCTGCTGCTGACGCTGGTGATGCCGTTTATCGCGGGTTTCGCACCGCGAACCATTCCGGTGACAGGTACGGTTTATTCGCTGGCGCAGGGTTATGCGATCGCTTGTGTTTCTGTGTTGTATGCAGCGGAATACCGGGAGATTGTATGGTTGGCGCTGGGCTTGACGCTGCTGATTATTCTGGTAATGCTGTTGGTTTATCGCTCAGGCATGATCCGGGTGACACACAGATTTACAACTGTGCTGCGTACCGTGTTGTTTACGCTGATCATAGCCAGTATTCTGGTAGGATTGTGCGCATTTTTCCCGGGAACCAGAGTTGTTTATGATCATGTAATCAACAATCCGGCGTTGAGTATTGGCGGCGGGGTGTTGTTTATCGTTCTTGCGGCGCTGTTTTTACTGTCGGATTTTGAATGTATCCGGCGTACTGTAGAGCGGCGACTGCCAAAGCAGGCCGAATGGATCGCCGCTTACGGACTTGCCTTTACGGTGATCTGGCTGTATTTAAAGGTGTTGTCGCTGCTGGCCCGGGTAAAACGGAATTAAAAGGAAAAACAGCATGTAAAATAGTAGAATTATTTTGCGAAAAACGGCTGTATACAGCCTGATTTGGCACGGCGATGGGCGGTATGATCCGGTTATTTAATTGAAAATAAAACATCAACCGGTTGTCTTATGGTTTTT
>CALWVC010000138.1 GCA_944384865.1 uncultured Clostridia bacterium | reverse complement strand
ATTACCTATACCCTGCTTTACGGCATTATGTTTGCCGACGTCGGCCAGGGATTGGTACTGGCGCTGGCAGGATTCCTAATGTACAAACTCAAAGGCATGCAGATTGGACGGATCCTGATTCCCTGCGGCATTGCCGGTTCGTTTTTCGGTCTGATTTTTGGCAGTGTATTTGGATTTGAAAATCTGCTTGATCCAATGTACAAAGCACTGGGTTTCAGTGAAAAACCAATTGAAATCATGAGCTCGATCAATGAAATTTTAATTTTAGCCGTTGCCATCGGCGTCGTTATGATGATTTTAGCGATAGGCCTGAACATCTTTTGTTGCCTGAAGCGAAAACAATTGGGTGAGGCGCTAATCAGCGAAAACGGCTTAAGCGGCTTAATCATTTACATTTCAATTATCGGCCTGATTTTATCTATTTTTGTTGACATACTGGCGCCATTCTCTCTGGTGTTTGTACTGGGCATTATCATTCCGGCTATTCTGCTGATGTTCAAAGAGCCGATCGCGGCGCGGTTAGACGGTAAAGGAAAATTCAAGCGCGAGCAGGGGCTTGGAGAATACATGATGCAAAGCTTCTTCGAATTGTTTGAAGCGCTGCTCAGCTATATTACCAATACGGTTTCATTTCTGCGGGTCGGCGCCTTTGTGTTGGTACACTTTGGCATGATGATGGTGTTCTTCACATTAGCCGACATGACCAGCAATCCGGTAATCTATTACCTGATTATTATCCTTGGGAATGTGCTGGTGCTGGTGCTGGAAGGCCTGCTGGTTGGCGTCCAGTCGTTGCGTCTCGAATTTTACGAAATGTTCAGCAGATTTTATTCAGGCGAAGGTAAGCCCTATACGCCGGCTAAAATCGGTGAATATAAGAACCATTAATTTATTTGTAAAACGGAGGAATTTATGATGTTGAACACGATGATTGCTCTTTCTTTTCCGCTGGTTGCGGTAGCGGCTGGCTGCTTTGCCGCCGTCCGGTCGATGAAACGCACAAAAAATGTACATCGTTCTTTTAAATTTAATTTTTCAACAGTCGGCATTATGCTGATGCTCTTTATTCTCTTCAGCTTCACTGTATCCGCCGACACTACAACTGCTGCCGCAGCGGCTGCCGACACATCAGGCAATATCGGTATGGGCCTGATCGCAGCCGGCCTTTGTACCGGCCTTGCCGGCATCGGCGGCGGTATTGCGCTGGCCAGCGGCGTTCCTGCTGCAATCGGCGCTGTTTCAGAAGATCCGAAAGCGTTCGGTAAATCTCTGATCTTTGTTGCGCTGGGCGAAACCATTGCGTTGTATGGCGTGGTTATCTCGGTTATGATTCTGTCTAAAATCACCTCGGCGCTTTAAAAAACGTTGTAGAAGCTTCTTGATCCCGAAAGGTGGCCGTCTTTTTATGAAATTTCTGCTCATCAGCGATAACCACGACACGCTGGTTGGCATGCGCCTCGCCGGCATCGACGGTGTAATTGTTCATGACGCCGAGGGCGTAGAAGCTGCATTGCAGCGCGCCAAAGAGGATGAACAGATCGGTATTATTCTGATAACCGAGAAGCTGGTGGGGCTTTGCCCTGAAACGATTTACGATTTAAAGCTGTCTTTCCGCCGTCCGTTGATCGTAGAAATTCCCGACCGGCATACGTCAGCCGGCCGTTCGACAGGCTCTATTACCAAATACATCAGGGACGCAATCGGCGTAAATCTGGATTAACCCGCGCTGCGGAGATTGGATGATAATTCTATGCTGCAAGACGATCAAAAATATAGTAAATTTGTGGCTGCGATTACCCGGGAAGCCAACGAAAACCGGGAGGCGCTGGAAAAACAGACGCAGGCTTACAAAGATGAAAAACTAAAAAAGGCCCGGCAGGCGGCGTTGGAGGCATATAACGCCCAGATCGAACGCCAGTCTGCAATGATTCATGAAGATTTCGGGCGAACGCTTTCTCAAAAAGAACTGGAAGTCCGTAAAAAATTATTTTTAAAGCGGGATGAAATCAAGACCTCCGTTTTCAATCAGGCCAAACAGCAGCTTTCTGCTTTTACTGAAACCGCTGATTATCCATCTTTTCTGATCCGTTGCATGCAGACGATCCTTTCAGAATTTCCCGATGCCCAAAGCGCCGTGGTTTTTCTGCGCACTTGTGATCTGCAATACAGCGACACAATCTCACATGCGGTGCAGATTTCCTGCAGCTTCACCGCAGACGATACCATTCAGTTGGGCGGTTTGAAGGTTAGGCTTGGCGATATCATCGCAGACGATACGCTGGACACCCGACTCGCTTCTCAATCACAATGGTTCGAAGAACATTCAGGGCTGATTATCAAATAAACCGAAGGGAGTATGCAATATGGCAGACAATAAAATATTCGGTATAAACGGTCCTGTTGTCACCGTTAAAAATTCCACCGATTTTTCCATGATGGAAATGGTATATGTGGGAAATGAAAAACTGATCGGCGAAGTGATCGGCATCGACAACGACACGACTACTATTCAGGTTTATGAAGAAACCGCCGGTTTAGCGCCGGGCGAGCCGATCATTTCTACCGGAAATCCGTTGTCTTTGACGCTGGGGCCCGGCATTATCAGCAACATTTTTGACGGCATCGAACGGCCGCTGAAAACCATCGCTGAAAATTCGGGCGATTTCATCCAGCGCGGCAGTGATATCCCGGCGTTGGACACCGAAAAATCATGGGAGGTTACCATAACCGCTAAAGTCGGCGATATATTGCACGGCGGTCAGATCTATGCCAGTTGCCCCGAAACGCCGTCCATCACACACCATATCATGGTTCCGCCGCTGCTCAGCGGCACTGTGACCGCCGTTTCTCCCAACGGACAATACAAGGTCAATGACCAGATCATAGAATTAACCGACAACCAGGGGGTCAAACACGCGCTGACCCTTTGTCAGAAGTGGCCGATCCGCAACCCGCGCCCCATTCAGAAGCGTCTGGAATGCGTTACGCCGCTGATTACCGGCCAACGCATCATTGATACAATGCTGCCAATTGCCAAAGGCGGAACGGCGGCGATCCCCGGCGGGTTCGGCACCGGAAAAACCATGACCCAACATCAATTGGCAAAATGGTGTGATGCGGATATTATTATTTACGTGGGCTGCGGCGAACGCGGCAACGAAATGACGCAGGTGCTGGATGAATTCGGCGACCTGATTGATCCGCGTACCGGCAAAAAACTTACCGACCGCACTGTGTTGATCGCCAACACCTCCAACATGCCGGTGGCGGCCCGTGAGGCGTCTATTTATACCGGGATTACACTGGCCGAATATTACCGCGACATGGGATACGACGTGGCGATGATGGCTGATTCCACCTCCCGTTGGGCCGAAGCCCTTCGGGAAATTTCCGGCCGGTTGGAAGAAATGCCTGCCGAAGAAGGATTCCCGGCATATCTGCCCTCCCGGCTGTCTGAGTTTTACGAGCGCGCCGGCATTGTCGAAACATTATGTGACAAAACCGGCTCCGTCACCGTTATCGGCGCTGTTTCTCCCCAGGGTGCAGACTTTTCGGAGCCCGTCACCCAAAACACCAAACGTTTCACCCGCTGTTTCTGGGCACTGGATAAAGCGTTGGCTTATGCCCGGCATTATCCGGCTATCAACTGGATCTCCAGCTACAGCGAATATGACACCGATCTGGCCCGCTATCTGGAAGAAAATGTCCATCCGGATTTTATGAAAGCACGCGGCCGTCTGATCACCATCTTGCGTGAAGAAAACAAGCTGATGGAAATTGTTAAACTGATCGGCGCCGACGTTCTGCCGGACGATCAGAAACTGACAATCGAAATTGCCCGAGTGATCCGTGTAGGCTTTTTACAGCAAAATGCCTATCATAAAGATGATACTTATGTGCCGCTGTTAAAACAATATAAAATGATGGATGTCATTTTATATCTGTATGACAAAGGCCGGGATCTGGTTTCCAACGGCGTTTCCATTACCAAACTGATTGAAAACGGACTATTTGACAGCTTGGTAAAAATGAAATATGAGGTTGAAAACGACCGTCTGGAAAAATGCGATCAATATAAAGAAAACATCGACAAAGCAATTCGCGAAATCACCGGTAAATAAAGGAGGCGCGCAAGCAATGGTTATCGAACATCTGGGTTTAAACGCCATCAGCGGCTCACTGGTGGTTTTGGATCATGTGAAACATGCAACCTTTGAAGAAATGGTGGAACTGCGCCTTGACAATGGCACCAAACGCATCGGCCGGATCGTGCAGATTGACGGCGAGCGAGTCGTGATCCAGGTTTTTGAAGGCACCAAGGGACTTT